>JAQYWL010000301.1 GCA_030145035.1 Desulfobacteria bacterium
CGTGTCGCACCAGGGCGGGCGCTACGCTCGAAATGACAACTTTGGTGAGTTCTCGGACAGCCTCCTATCATTCTTTTTCGTGCTTTCAATCTTTCGTGTTTTCGTGATAGTTCTTTTTTTGCTTTTTCAAGACTAAATTCAATATCTAACCGCACAGGTCCAAAGTTTTCAAGGTTGACAATACAGCGTGAAGTTGCCAAGAAATGGTCACTCAGCCAACAAAGCATTTCAAAAATCGAGAATGCAAGAGATGACCACATTTCGCTTCACACGTTAAATAAATATGCGCGGGCGTTGGGTTACGAAGTTCATTTTATCTTGAAGCCTCATAAAAGGTATTCTCAAACGAGAGTTTGATGTGTGGTATGGGCCCTTTTTTGTTTCTTGGGCCATGGGAGGATTGTTGTGATGGGTAATAGACCAACATGTGAGGAATGCGAACAAAAGGTCGAGCAGTTGGAGAAAGAAGTTCAGGATCGCAAGGGTGTGGAGGATGCTTTGAAGGATTACATCGCATATCAGTCCGTTCTAGCGGTACTGCGCGGTGTCGGACCAGAACAGACAGAAGAGGTGCTTCTTCAGACCTTTCTGTCGGAAATAGTGAAGCAATATGGATTCTGCATGTCGTGGTATGGCCGGTATTCAAGTGGGGAAATCAGACCAATTCTGTCTGCCGGTCGTGTGGATCGCTATCTGGATAACCTAGTTCTCGAGATTAGAGAGCCGACATCACCTGACGCGCAATGCGCCGTGAGCCAGGCGATTTTGAAGGCGGCCCCTTTCACCTATGCCGACCTTGAAAGAGACGAAGGCTTCCGCCAGTGGAGGGACTATGCGCTTGAGTTGGGATACCGGTCAAATCTGGCTTTACCGCTCGAGGTGGATGGCCAAGTCGAGGGTGGAATGATGGTATATGCTGACACCCCGAATGCCTTTCCTGAAGAGCGGATCCAACGTTTACAACTTCTGGCTTGGGAAATAGGTGCTATCCTGCGTGGACGCCGAATGAGGCAGGGGGCAGAAGAGGCGCTGCAAAGATCTCGCGATGAATTAGAAATTCGGGCTGAGGAACGAACTGCCGAGCTCTCAAGATCTAACGCTCTTCTGAAGCAAGAGATTGCCGAACGCAAGCATGCCGAGGAGGCACTGCGAAAGAGAGAAGCGGAACTGAATGCCCAGTCTCATCATCTAGAAGAAGTTAACACTGCCTTGAAAGTTTTGTTGAAACAGAGGGAAGAGGATAGGACAGATCTTGAAGAAAATGTCTTATCCAATGTGAAACAATTGGTTACTCCACACCTTCAAAGATTGAAAAAGAGCCGATTAGATGCCGATCAAAGGGCCCTTCTCAGCATCCTGGAATCAAATTTAAACAATATCGTCTCTCCGTTTGCCAGCAAATTGTCGTCGAAATTTCTCGGTCTCACCCCCATGGAGATTCGAGCTGCCGATCTTGTCAAGGAGGGGAAAACGAACAAGGAAATAGGGGAAATATTGTGCCTTTCTCCGAACACTGTAAAGTTTCACCGATACAATTTACGAAGTAAGCTCGGATTGAAGAACAGAAAAAAGAACCTCAGGTCCTATCTCCTATCTCTCCAAATATAGTGGGGATCTCCCACTCTTTTCTAGGTAAATTATAAGGCTTGCCCTTTTCAAGCTGTCCATCGATAATAAGGCATTTTGATCATTAGGCTTTTCCCTTGAAGGTGTTGGTCAATGCGTAGTTCAAACAGCATTGGGCTGAGAGTTATGGTCTTACCAAACTACGAAAGAAGAGCAAGGCAAAATGCTCTAAATGCAATACGGCCCCATATTTCTGCATACTAATAAGGAGGTATCATGGCGTCGAATTTCAAAATCTCTGTTCGCCAAGACGGCGACGGGTTGAATCTGGTCATGCAGGGTGATTTTGACGGCACTTCGGCTTGCGAGCTCCTTGATGTCCTGAAGAACAAATGCAACGGCATAGACAGAGTATTTATCGACACCAGTGGTCTGAATGAGATCCACCCCTTTGGCCAGGATACGTTTCAAAATAACCTTTATGTGCTGAAGTCCAAACCCATCCGTTTCATATTCACAGGTAAGAATGCAACCCAAATAGCCCCTGAACGAAGCAAGTTCTGCCACATCATGCCATACCATCGCAGTTCATAGTTTGTTTTGACGGGAAACTCTGAAGAGGTTCCAGCAGGTCTGGAGCCTACGTTTCTCTGGAGAGTTGAGAAGAGGAAGCGCCGGACAAAGAAGCATGCCTCCGGAGATGAATGAGGGAACAAGAAATGGCAAATATCTTGATCGTAGATGATCAGGCATGCATTCGACAGCTTCTTTCAGAAGAGTTGGCTGACGAGGGATATCGGGTTACTGGTGTGGGTGATGCCGAATCGGCCAGGGCACATCTGAAAGCTTCGCCACCCGACCTGGTGCTCCTCGATCTGTATCTGGACGGACCCCATGGATGGGACGTGTTGCGTGATGTCAAGAGGCAGGACCCTTGTCTACCTGTCATTATCGTGACCGCCTATGACAGCTTTATGGATGACCCCCGCCTGTCTGAGGCCGACGGCTACGTGATAAAGAGCGTTTGCCTTGATGAACTCAAACGAAAGATAGCCGATGTTCTAAATCGGAAGACTGCCATAGAAAGCAAGAAGGAGGTAGATTCATGGCTTCGAAATAGGCCGCAAGGAAGTCGATTTGTTTCAAGACTTGCATCAATCAGATTATGAATTGTGACTCAATGTCATTAGCTTAAGAGTCCAATCTCCCCCCTTTGGCAAGGGGGGGTCGGGGGGGATTTTAGCCAATCTATCGAAATTCCCCTAAATCCCCCTTTAGAAAAGGGGGGCTTTCAACGGCCATATTCGTTAAGTTGATGACATTGAATGGTGACTATTTACCGCTCGAAGGGAAACCCCTAAGTTACAGTTCTTCTGTCATTGCGAGGCCTGCCCGCCAGTGCCATTTGTGCCGTCGTTACAACTACCCGGCAAGCCAGGCGTTGACAGGCGGGGAGGTACGGCCGAGGCAATCTCGTGAAAATAAGAAGAATGACAGCTCGCAATTGAGGGTTTTCGTTCAGACACTATTTACGAATAAGCCTGAAAAAGGAGCAAAGGATGGATCAGGCTACGGTTCTTAATGTGGTCATTGTGGGTGGCGGCCCAGGGTGCAAGGCGATTATGGATATGATATTTGCCGAAAATCTTACCCAGCTTCGGATGAAGCTCATCGGGGTAGCCTGTACCAATCCCAAGGCTGTAGGTTACCGCTACGCCCAGGAAAAGGGGGTTTACACAACAAAAGACTACAGTGATCTGTATAGACTCAAAGATCTAAATATGATTATCGAGCTAACCGGTCGCGATGATGTAGCCAATGAAATCTCACGAACCAAGCCGGAGCACGTCAGGTTGATTGACCATGTTGCTGCCCACGTGTTCTGGGATCTCTTTCAAATCGAAGAAGAAAGGATTGCCGAGCGCAAGCGGGCAGAGGAGAAGCTACGTGATACTATTAAGCAATTGGAAGTGGCTTATGACCAATCGATCATCTATGCACAGGAACTTAAACAGGAAATAGAGGAACATAAGCGGGCCAGGGAGGAGAGAAAGAAACTTGAAGCCCAGCTCTTACACGCTCAAAAGATGGAATCCATCGGCACCCTGGCCGGCGGGATTGCCCACGACTTTAACAACCTGCTCATGGGAATCCAAGGGTACGCCTCTTTGATATTGAACGATTTTGATGAGAACCATCCTCATTATCACTGGGTCAGACGCATTCAAGATCACGTTGAGAGCGGAGCTGGGTTGACCAGACAGCTTTTGGGGTTTGCCATAGGCGGAAAATACGATGTTAGACCGACAGACATGAATGAAATCATCAAGAATACTTCCAGCATGTTTGGCCGCACCAGGAAAGAGGTCACCATTAAGGAAAAACATGAGCAGAATCTCTGGACCGTAGAAGTCGATCAGGGCCAGATCGAACAGGTACTTTTGAATCTTTACGTAAACGCCTGGCAGGCCATGCCTGCTGGTGGACATCTCTACCTGGAAACGAGCAATGTCACCCTGGATGAAAGCAGTACAAAGCCATATGACGCGCAACCCGGAAGATACGTCAAAATATCTGTTACCGATACCGGCACAGGTATGGATGAAGCAACCCAAGAAAGGATATTTGACCCCTTTTTTACAACAAAACAAATGGGTTGGGGTACCGGACTGGGCCTGGCTTCAGCCCATGAGATTATCAAGAGTCATGGCGGTAACATCAACGTCTACAGTGAAAAGGGTGAAGGAACGACCTTTAACATTTATCTGCCAGCGACAAGTGCAGAGTGCAAACCGCAAATCGCAGAGAGCCAGATGCAGACTGAATTCAGTCGGGGGACAGAGACGATTCTTCTTGTAGATGATGAGGATATGATTATTGATGTTGGCGAGAAGATGCTAACAGCAATGGGTTACAAGGTCCTGACGGCCAGAGGGGGCAAAGAAGCCATAGAGATACTCAGCAAAGCGCAGAGAGCAGAGGGCAAAGAGCAAGACGGAAAAGAATCCGCCGGAGGCGGACCAGGCGCTCAGCGCCCTGCACCTGATCTGGTCATCCTCGACATGATCATGCCGGGAATGGGTGGTGGCGAGGTCTATGACCGGATGAAGGAGATCAACCCGGACATAAAAGTCTTACTTTCAAGTGGTTACAGAATTGATGGTGAAGTCGCCAAGATATTAGACCGAGGTTGTGATGGCTTTATACAAAAGCCTTTTAATATGAAACAACTGTCTCAAAGCATAAGAAAGATCATGGATGAGAAATAGTCTTCGGTCGAGTACTCGAGTCGTTGAGTGGTTCCATGCTCAAGTTCTGGTATAGGTTACACTGTCCTGGCGGAATTCGTCGATCATCTCATCGGTCAGTGACGGACGGATCTGCCCCACGATTTCAGCAAAGGTCTCTGTTGTCACTTTGTAATCTTGCTTGCTGACGTATTCACGCTCAAAGGCCCACTGTGCCACCTTCTGAAAGAGATACTCAAGATCGGCCGGCGTAAATCGAGATGTCAGCGTGACGACTCGATCAAGATCGATGTCACCTGCGTTGATGGTGGACAGGTAGTGTTTAATTATAGTTTGTCTGCCCTGTTCGTCCAGCTCTCCTACTGGAATGACGCAATCAAACCTTCCCGGGCGGAGCAACGCAGCATCGAGTTGTTGAATATAGTTGGTCGCGCACACAAGCAGGATTTTGTTGCCCTTGTTCTTCAGCAAAGGGACCTGTTTCAGAAACTCATTTGTAATCGATTTTTCAAAGCGGGTCGCCATATCTCGGCTGGCCGCTATCTCTTCAAACTCGTCAATAAAAATCACCGTCTCTTCCAGTTGCCGGGCTTTTTCCATGACGCTGCGCAGATTGGCACCGAGTTTATCTGCCCCATCAGCCATGAGCATGCTCGGAAAGATCTCAATGTACCACCATGACAGGATGCCCGCAATTGCCTTGACGAAATGGGTCTTTCCTGTACCCGGCGGGCCAAAGAAGATAATGGTTTTAGGAGGAACAACGCCGTGCTTTTTGGCAAGTTTCTCCTCGGTCAGGGGCAGGATGATCTTTGTTTCAATCAACTGCTTGGGAGGCTGCGAGTCAGATATCGTATCCCATATCTTTCGGCTCACTGTCCGGGCCCCCATCTCATTCAGGAGATCAACCCGTTTATAGGCCATGAACTCCTTGTGGGCCTGCTCCATGTTTTCAAGATAGTCGATGCAGGCTGTTCGCAACCCCACATCACGCCGCAGTTTTTCCGACATGAGCCATTTGTGTCGCATGATCCTGGGCCACAGCTCAACAGCAACGTCCGGGGCGAATTTTGAACCACTGAGTTCAAATATTTTGCTTGAGCACACCTCTGGTGCCGGTGTTTCCGGCGCATTTTCGTTCACGGTTTACCTCCGCTTAACAGCCTGTTGGCGAAATCGGTACTATTCATATCATACCAGATCCCAAATTCCCAGCTACCTGCCGCCACCCTGCGGCCGCAACACCAATTTATGCTAAATTCAGGGAACCGAAATTCTTTGGAATTATACACAGCGTCATAATCCTGTTCATCCTGTTGATCCTGTCTAATTGAGGACAGTTGTTCCCTCGAAGAGGGATTAATGAAACATGGGGAATTTCGAGTTGTAATGACCTGTTACCCATGATAAAAGTGTAATATTCTTCTTGGTCACGTAAGACCAAGAGATGAGGGTAGGATGATCGCCCATGTATGGATTTTACGGCCGTATTCTGTTTGTAGACCTGACGCGCAGGAGCTTTAGTGTTGAAGCTCCTGACAAGGAGGTGCTGAGGGGGGCTCTGGGCGGAAAAGGGCTTGCATCACATCTCCTTCTCAGCTTGAACCCGCCTCAGGTGGACCCCCTGAGCCCTGAGAATCACTTGATCTTTGCCACCGGACCTGTGTGCGGCAGCCTAATTTGGGGCTCATCCAGGTACGGCGTTTTCACCAAGTCGCCCCAGACCGGCTTCTATTCCGAATCGTACGCAGGGGGGCGAACCCCTGAGGCTGTGGATGCTGCCGGGTATGACGCCGTGGTTATCAAGGGGAAGAGCAAGGCGCCCACGGTCCTGGTGATCGACCCTCAGGGTGTGGCCTTCCATAAAGCGGGCGACATGTGGGGGATGGACACCTATGAGAGCGAAGATGAGGCGATCAAAAGGTTCGCCAAAAAGACCGGCAACAGGAAATTTCGAGCCGGAGCCGTGGTCATAGGGCCGGCAGGGGAGCGTCAGGTATGTTTTTCGGTTATAGAGAATGACTATTGGCGGTCGGCCGGACGGACCGGTGCAGGGGGTGTCATGGGGAGCAAAAGGCTCAAGGCGATCGTGTTTCAGGGGGATTGCAGGCGGGAGCTGGCCGACAGGAATGCAGTACAGATGTTCGCTAAACACCTGGTTGCAGAGTCCAAAGGGCACCCCCGGGTCGCGGTCTTTAAAAGTAAGGGCACACCCGTGATGGTCAAGACAATAAATGAAGCAGGGGGGTTTCCCACGCGTTACTGGTCAAAAGGGACCTATGAAAAGTGGCAGCAGATCAGTGCCGATGCCCTTCATGAGCGCTGTGATGTAAGGCCCCGGGCCTGCTTGAAATGTTTCATGGCCTGCGGTCGGATGACGAAGGTCAGGTCCGGGCGTCATGCCGGCCTTCGACTTGAGGGGCCCGAATATGAGACCATCTATGCCTTTGGAGGGCTTTGCGAGATAGACAGCATCGAGGAGATTATCTATCTCAATGACATCTGTGACCGGCTCGGGATGGACACCATCACCGGCGGAAACCTTTGCGGGCTAACCATTGAGGCTGCCCGCCGGGGAAAGATCGATTATGCGATCGACTACGGACAGGTGGACGCGATCGCGGGGCTATTGAAAAAGATCGCTTTTCGGGAGGGAATAGGAGATCTTCTGGCCCGGGGAATCAGGGCGGCTTCTGAGGAATGGGGCCTTGAAGATGTAGCGGTTCATGTAAAAGGTCTGGAGCCTGCGGGTTACGACCCCAGGGTCCTCAAGGGCGTGGGGCTCGGGTATGCGACCTCTGATCGGGGTGCGTGCCACCTGAGGGCCGGCTTTTATAAGCCGGAACTTTCCGGGATGATCGACCCGGCTACGATCGAGGGCAAGGCCGCCATGTTTGTCGACTTTGAGGACCGCTTTACCCTTTTTGATACCTTGATCCTGTGCCGTTTTTTCCGGGACTTTTATCCCTGGGACATCCTGTGTAAAATCGTGCATGGTGTTACGGGCATCGAGGCCGACAAGACAACGCTCAAGGCCATCAGTGCCAATATCTCAAACATGGTGCGAAGATTCAATATCCAGGAAGGGCTGAGGCGGGAAGATGACCGCCTTCCCGGCCGGCTTTATAAAGAGGCCCTCAAGAGCGGCCACCGGATAAGCGAGGCCGAGCTTGACAGCATGCTGACTGACTACTATCGCCTCAGGGGCTGGGATGAAGAGGGGAGGTAAGATTGATCCTTGGACCCTCGCATGTCTTTCAGGTATTTGCTTCCCTCCATGGATTTGACGCGCTTCTTAACCTGTGCGGCGATGGCACTAACCTCACCGATATGCTTTATCGGCCTGTATTCGTTCGTAACAACCGCTATCGAGAGCGAGATGATAGGAAAACGCTCATTTTCCCCTTTGCGATTTGTAGAGTCGATACAGCCGCGTATTCTGTCATCTTCATCGTAAAAGTTTCCTATGATGAGATCAAAATTTCTGATGACTTCCGTACAGGTCACATCTAACTGATCGGGCGAAACAATAAAGACAAAGTCGTCCCCACCGACGTGGCCTGCAAAGGCTTTCGGAGAATCAAGCTTGCGTATGGCGTTAGTGATGAGACGGGCAGTTATCTTGAGAATCTCGTCCCCTCGCATAAACCCGTACTTATCATTATACGATTTAAAGTGGTCAAGGTCGACATAAGCAATGGCGAAGTGGAGCCCGCTGTCGATTTTCGCCTGTATCTCCTTCATGATCGAATGATTCCCGGGAAGGCGAGTAAGCGGATTGGCATCTCCCGCCCTCGTGGCTCGTGCAAATGCCAGAGAGATCCTGCTTCGTATCTCTTTTGGATCGAGCGGTTTTCGGAGATAGTCATCCGCTGGTGTATTCTCCCACTTGATTTCCGTACTACGGCTGGCAGCGTCCAGTAGCAATATGATCGGCAGGTGACCGAAGACTGTATCAGATTTGATCCTGCGGCACAGATCGCCTGCTCCTTCTGTTTCCAATGAGCTATCGATAACGACAAGATCCGGAGGCTCATCGTATATGGTGTCAATGGCATGGAGTGGTGACTCTGCGGTGTAAACGATAAAATGGCCCCCGTCCGCCTTCAATAGCCGTTCTATCTCTTGTGTGCCCGATGAGTTCCTGTCAACAAGGAGGATCCTTTTCTTGTTCTGCTTCATAGCGAACTTAGGGGCTTCGCCCCAAATGGAGTATTGGAGCAATGGAGTGATGGAGTAATGGATATAGAAGAAGAAAAGATAATCTTGCCGCTGTCACTCCCCAATACTCCAGTACTCCAGTACTCCAGTACTCCAATACTCCAATACTCCATATGTGAGTCAAAAAATAATAGTACCGATGAAGCCCGATTTTTTCAATAAGTTTCAGAGCATAGACACGCTCAGCTGCCGTTGTCGCTGAGAAGATCTTCGGCGCCCTCCAATTTTTCGTCCATTTCGTTGATGATTTCCTCCAGAATTGCGTCAGAAATACGCAGTGCCTCCCAGGCTTTCATGTCTATTTGAGGAACAAGGTTATCCCCGCCAAAGCCGAAACCTCTAGCCCGGATAAGGACGTTAGCAAGATGGACAATCGCAGTTTGCTGTGGAGCTAATCTCGCAAGTCCCGGGGCGTGATGATGTGCAATCGGATCAGCAAGTGCGCGCGGCAGATTCCATTTTTTGCTGAGCCATTTTCCGACCATGGAGTGGTTGAATCCCAGAATATTTTCCTCTGCCTCGTATACTGAAATCTCTTTTTTTTCGACCGCCTCATCTATGAGTGACGATTCTTCCGGGATCTCTATTCTTATGATGACCTTGCCGAGGTCATGCAAAAGCGCAGCGACCGACACTTCTTCCGGGTCCGGGTGTTTTATTCTTCTGGCAATGACCCCGGCTGTTATGGCGGACCCGAGTGAGTGCTCCCAAAGGCCGGACAACCCTCTTGCAAGCATCATGTCGAAGACCGAAGTGCTCAGGACAATCCCCTTGACTACGTCGAATCCAAGGATGATCAGTGCGTGTGTCACATTTGAGATGCGGCCGGGAAACCCATAGAATGCAGAATTGACAAGTCGAAGGACCTTGGCAGAGAGGGCCTGGTCGGAGGAGATGATATTTGCGACATCAGCAGCAGCCGTTTCTGAACTCTCTATCAACCGACTGATCTTTTCGAAGATGCCTGGCATGGTCGGGACACTTTTCAATGCCTCTACCCGTCTCCTGATATTTTCTTTGTCAACTGTCATTCCTCGTTTGCCCTTTCTCTTAACCGCTCCAAAAAGACAGCCTTGATCCTTCTCATGAGCGGGTCCCCTTCTACTTTCCTGAAACGGGTCTGAAGTTCGTCTATCTGTTGGCCAAGGCTTTTCTCCGAGTCGCCCGTATCCATTGGGTGTCCCTCGACCGTGATCCGCTTGGTCCCCATATCAGAAAGACGGGCGATCATCTCCTCGGTGAGTTCAGTTCCAGGGCCGCATAGGACGATTCCTCTGTCGTTGGCGACCGGTTTTGCAAGTTTCATCCCAGGCGTGGCAAGATTGATTGGTATTTTTTGCATCTTCCTCCGGATTCCATAAGAATAAGCTATAGATTTTCAGAATTCCATTGTTCCAAGGTTCGTAGGTTGAGTTGAGGAACGACACGAAGTGAAGCCTGCGCTAAACCCAACAAAAATACTGTAGGAGCGGCATTCTTGCCGCGACTGCAACCAGCTTAATTTAAATCGAAATGATATGCAACCCAAATTCCCCTCATACCATATTCGGTCCATCCTGTATATCCTGTCGAAAATGAAGAAGAAATGGGGATGGAAAGAGAGAGGTTTCTGGGGCTGTTGGATGCCATGAAACTGGAGTATTCATATCTGGAGGATGAAGACGTTGAGGTAGAGAAAAAATGGTAAGGAGTGCTGTTTTCAATAGTTCTCCCTGGATATTCCTTACGAAGCTCGCTATCATTAATGGTGTATCGGGGCAGAAGTTACGCTATGCACTGTATCTTCGGGTAACGACATCATGTGTAATAAGAGCCGTTCCATCAGAAAAAAGCCTGAGAGAAATAACCATTTTGAGAGGCTACGCACGTTCTGCACCAACGTCCCGGTCGCTGAAGATTCTTGCCATCATGAACCGGCTCTAAAAGGATTACTTGGAAACTGGAGAACTAAAGGATGTCCCGCATATCTCGCATATCTCTCCAAACATCCTCATCAACTAGGAGTACTCACCTCTCCAGAGAAGTTCCAGGAAATCTTTGTACGGAAGAACGGTTACATCTGCAGTTTCTCGTCTGCGCGGTTCTAAGCTCACGCACAAAAAGCGCTTAAGCTTTTTTTCCTCGGCTAGCGCCCGCAGCGGTTTTAGCTCAGCCGGTGACACATTCTCTTTAGCCTTCACCTCTATGGCTGTGTGATCACCAATAATGAAGTCTACTTCAAACCCGGAGGTGGACCGCCAATAGCTCAGCGGTTCCTCTCCCATATAATCCCGACAGCAGATGAGTTCATGAAAGATGTAGGTTTCAAAGGCCTCTCCGAATTCGGGTGTGCCCGGGCTAAACTCCCGCTCCTGCAGGGCGGACACAACTCCAATGTCAAAAAAGTAATACTTAGATGAAGCCAATGGCTTTCTCTTCTTTGACTTTCGCCAAGCAGGAAGTTCATGTAGGATCAGGGTGTCCTTTAAAATCTCAAAATACTCGTAAACGGTTGTTCGGGCTACCTGAGCGTCATTGGCAACATTGGTAAAATTTACGATAGTACTATTGCACAAAGCAGCTACACGAAGAAAACGACTGAATGCAGGAATATTGCGCGTAAAACCTTCTGCTACAATTTCCTGTTGCAGGTATGAACCGGCATAGGCTTTCAAGTCAGCGCGTGGGTCATCCGAAAAATAGATAGATGGAAGCAATCCCCGCTCTATTGCGTGAAACAGATCAAAGCCTTCACCAAGTTCCTTGTAAGTAAGAGGATGCAGGTATTTCGTGCGCGCTCGTCCACCCAATAAGTTGACTCCCCCTCGGCGCAGCTTTCGTGCGCTGGATCCTGTCAGCAGGAATCGAATGCCGCGCTCTTCAATGAGACGATGCACTTCATTCAAAAGCTCAGGGATGCGTTGAATTTCGTCGATCACGATGATGCGATCCTGCGGCGTGAGTTCTTCTGCGATTCTCCCCGGATTTCGACTCAACGCCAGATAGATTGATGAGTCAAGGAGATCGTAAAGCCGCATGCCTTTCAGAGTATGCCGAATTAGAAAAGTCTTCCCCGTCTGGCGCGGCCCGAACAAAAAGTGGGATTTTTTACCAAGAAGGTTATTCAAATCCACAACTCGCTCGACGTGGGGAATGTGCTCAGAGGTGTTATTGGGTGACATGTTCATCGTCATATTTCATGACATATGACGGAAGGCTTGTCAAGCTTTTTCTGTACCGATTCCTCCCTTCAACTCGCTCAGTTTTCTTACAAGGCTGATTTTGACCTCAAGAATGCCGTTTTAAGGCCTTATTTGGCACGAAATCTGACGTTTTTTTGACATACTCACTAAGGCGTTCAGTATTCATGGGTGTACCCCTCAGACTTGGACCTAATGAGATAGGAACAACTCTGAACCCCGCGTGGCACTTTGCTCTTTCGAGACCCTTTTAGTGGTTTGTCCTTTCCTCGCTGCTGAGGGACAGGTGGCCTTAGGCGGGTTTTGCAAATCTGCGCCTTGCGCTTTGCATCGCCATATTTTCCAAATCTACCGCCCATGGATGTC
>JAQYWL010000358.1 GCA_030145035.1 Desulfobacteria bacterium
CAAATAAAGGAAGGGTGAACTTAGGGGCTTCGCCCCAATTGGCCTGCCCTGGCGCTCACACCAATATATAAACACATAGCCTATTAGCCAGGTCTGGGCCAGGGAGTATTGGAGTTATGGAGTACTGGAGTTATGGTTTTGAAGGAGAGGGGATTGTTGTAGATGAAGCAGTACGTCTCTGAAAAACTGTTTGTACAGGCCCAAAAGGTCATCCCTGGTGGTGTGAACAGTCCGGTGCGGGCTTGCCGTTCAGTGGGTGCAAACCCCGTCTTTATCCAGCGAGCCGAGGGCTCCGGGGTGTTCGATGCCGATGGCAATGCCTATATAGACTATGTCGGCTCCTGGGGCCCCATGATTTTGGGGCACCGCCATCCTGAGGTGATAGCGGCCATCCAACGGGTGCTGGAGCGAGGAACCAGCTTTGGGGCCCCCACAGACCTTGAAATAGAACTGGCCGAGATGGTCATCGAGGCGGTTCCATCAGTGGAGATGGTCCGGATGGTCAACTCTGGCACCGAGGCCACCATGAGCGCCATTCGCCTGGCACGGGGCGTCACGGGGAGGGACCTGCTGATTAAGTTCGACGGTTGCTATCATGGCCACGCAGATACCCTCCTAATAGCAGCAGGCTCCGGGGTGGCGACACTGGGCATCCCCGGTAGCCCCGGTGTCCCTGATGCGTTCGTGCAAAACACCCTTTCCCTTCCATACAACGATGCAGAGCGAGTAACCGACGTGGTTTCCAAACAGGGTGACAACATTGCGGCCATTATTGTTGAACCTGTGGCAGGAAACATGGGTCTTGTTCCGCCTGAGCCCGGGTTCTTAGAGACCTTGAGGGCCTTAACGCAGGACTACGGGATCATTCTTATATTTGATGAGGTCATGACAGGCTTCCGTGTTGCTTATGGTGGCGCCCAGGCCCTCTACGATCTCATGCCGGATCTCACCTGCATGGGCAAGGTCATTGGGGGCGGACTCCCGGTAGGGGCATACGGCGGAAGGAAAGAGATCATGAAGAAAGTCGCCCCTGAGGGACCGGTCTATCAGGCCGGGACCCTTTCCGGGAACCCGCTGGCCATGGCAGCCGGAATCGCCACCCTGAAATGTTTGCAGAAGCCCGGGTTCTATGAAACCCTGGAAGTCGGATCAGCCATGCTGGAGGCGGGCCTCAGGGAGACTGTTGGCAAGGCAGGGCTGCCCGCAGTGACCAGTCGGGTCGGTTCCATGATGGGGCTCTTTTTCACTGAAAAGCGTGTTTCAAACTTTGCCGAAGCCCGGACAAGTGATCTGACGATGTTTGCCAAATATTTCAAAGGGATGCTGGAACGGGGAATCTACCTGGCCCCATCTCAATACGAGGCTCTTTTCGTCTCAAGTGCCCACAGTGAAGTGGACATCGAGGCGACGATCCTGGCAGCCACAGAGGTTTTTGGTACTCTGCGAATTTAGGGATTGACTTGTAAGCCGTGATATGGTACGAGGCGCTTGATTCACCAGAAGCCGGATATTTTGCCCTAGACGGTCTTTTGGGTAAGCGCTCTTTGTCATGAAAAAAGAGACCAAGAAACTGTTCAGGGAGCTATTCTATTACAGTAGCTTGAGCTTTTCCATTGCCCTGTCCATTGTTATCGGCCTGGGCATTGGGTACTGGCTCGACGCTCGGTATGACACCTCTCCGCTGCTCACACTTGTCTTTCTTGGTCTTGGCGTCATTGCCGGATTTCGCAATATATACCTGGCCATGAAAAAGAGCCGGAAACTGTAAGAGGAAAACCTCAGACCGTGCGTATAGAAAGGAAACTGCTCAGATTTATCACGTTGACGAACTGGATCCTTTTTTGTGTGGTGACCATCTCCGGCTTTATCCTGGCACCAGGGGCGTTTGCCTGGGGAATCTTAGCGGGCGGCTTCATTGTAACCATTAATTTTCAGCTTTTATATCAGTCCCTTAAGAAGGCCCTGACCCCGCCCAATGTCGGCAACAGTAGAGTGATTTTGGGTAAGTATTATATCCGTTTCCTGGCCAGTGCTGTCATCATATATGTACTGATATCGGATCATTATGTAAATCCCCTTGGACTCATTATCGGCCTTTCCGTGGTGGTTACGAGCATCTTTATAGCAACGTTTAATGAAATAAGGAAAATCATTTTCAAGGAGGCGGCGTGATATGGAACATCCAATTCTTTTCCTAGTGAAGCTATTTGAGCTTATTGGCTTGGGAGATTTTGCCCACCACTATCCCCACGTGATCTATACATGGTTTGTAATGATCATCCTGATAGTGTTTGCGTTTTTTGCCACCAAGGGAATAAGCATGATTCCGACCGGGTGGCAAAACGTTTTTGAGACCATCATCGGAGGTCTGGAGGAGTTCACCGTGGACATTACCGGTGAGGACGGCCGCCGCTTCTTTCCAATCCTTGCCACCGTGTTCATCTATATCTTTGTGTGCAATCTTATAGGCCTGATGCCAGGGTTACTTCCCCCTACCGCCAACCTTAATACGACCCTGTCTATTGCAATCCCCATATTTATTGCGACGCATGTGATTGGCGTGTTGACTCACGGTCCCAAGTACATCAAGCAGTTTACGGGGCCGATATGGTGGTTGGCGCCGCTTATGTTGGTGCTCGAAACAATAGGCCATCTGGCTCGAATCATGTCGCTCAGCATCCGTCTTTTTGGAAACATGATGGGTAAGGAACTCGTTTTGGGGATTCTCTTCATGCTGGCAGGCGCCTTTTTTGCCCCGTTCCCCATGCTGGTCCTGGGCCTCCTTGTGTGCTTTATTCAGGCCTTTGTGTTTTACCTGCTTTCTACGATGTACTTTACTCTTGCATTGGAAGAAGCCCATTAATAATAAATCTTTAAAGTAAAGGAGGGGAGAATCTATGTTCAAGAAACTGTCATTTTCCACCCTGGGGTCTGCGTTTTTGCTGTTTGCCCTTTGCACGGTGGCCTATGCTGCGGAAGAGACGGCCATTGCCGGCCTTAAGTACTTCGCGGTATCCGTATTTGCCGCCGGCGTCCCTATTGGCATCGCAGCCTTTGGATGCGGTATCGGCATGGGTAATGCAATCAGGGGTGGCCTTGAAGGTATTGCCAGGAACCCTGAGGCATCGGGTAAGGTGACCGTAACCATGTTGATTGGTCTGGCCTTGGTCGAGGCCCTGGCTATCTACACCCTGGTTATCGCGTTGATCCTGATCTACGCGCATCCGCAGGCCGCAACGATCGCAAAACTGTTCGCCCATTAATTAAAGAGAAACACGACGGGGTTGCCCAGCCTGCTGAAGGCAGTGTGCAACCCCGTTTCTTTTTTTACCTTGTTTTAAGCTCCTTTTTACAATGCCTACCCGTATCCTCTTCAAAAAAATCGTAAACCAGTATGGTAAAGCGTATTTTCAATAGGATACCAATTTGGTACATATCGACTGAAGAATTGTTCCCGTGAAAAATGTGAAAATTCCTTCGATCGCAATCACTCGCCTGTCGCTTTATGCAAGAAATCTTAAGCTGTTAGACCAGAAGGGCGTAGAAGTGGTCTCGTCGGTGCGCCTGGCCGACATCTGCGGCATTAATCCCGCACAGATCCGGAAGGATTTGGCCTATTTTGGTCAATTCGGAGTCAGGGGCGTTGGCTATTATGTAAAAGAACTCCTGTTTGAGATTGGAAAGATCCTTGGCCTGGACAAAGAATGGCGTTTGGCTTTGGTGGGGGTGGGGAATCTTGGCTTTGCCCTCTTAAGGCATGCCCAGTTTGTAAACCACGGTTACACCTTTGTGGCAGCATTCGATAGAAAACCGAAGAGAGTCGGCATAAAAATTGGGGATGTAGAGGTTGCGCCCCTGGAAGAGATGAATCGTCTGGTCAAGGAAAGGGGCGTAGAGATCGGGGTGATTGCCGTAATGCCGGGATCGGCTCAGGAGGCCGCGGACATGCTGATAGGGGCTGGGATTTGCGGCATTCTGAATTTTGCACCCATCCAGCTCCAGTGCCCGGCCCATGTCTTTGTCGAAAACGTAGATTTTAGCCTCAAGTTGGATGTCCTTCGTTACAGGTTCACCTCCGTAAAATCTCGACGGAAGCGTAGCCATTCAAAACCCCCGCAGCTCCTTGCTTAGGAACCTGCCGGTATGGGATGCCGGGAGTCGGGCAATCTCCTCAGGTGTACCGCACCCCACTACATGACCACCCTTATCGCCTCCTTCCGGTCCAAGGTCGATGATGTAATCGGCTGACTTGATGACGTCCATATTGTGCTCTATCACGATGATGGTATTGCCAGCATCCGCAAGCCGGTCTAACACGTCCAAGAGCTTCTGGATGTCGGCAAAATGGAGTCCTGTCGTAGGCTCATCCAGGATATAGACGGTTCTCCCTGTTGCCCGCTTGCTGAGTTCTTTTGACAACTTGACCCGCTGGGCCTCCCCGCCGGAAAGGGTGGTCGCGGGTTGGCCGAGGCGAATGTAGCCCAGACCCACATCTGCCAGGGTCTGAAGCTTTGTTCTTATCTTCTTGATCTTGCCAAAGAAGTCGAGGGCATGGTCTACAGTCATGTCCAGCACCTCCGAGATGTTCTTTCCCTTGTACCTGATATCCAGGGTCTCCCGATTGTACCGCTTTCCATGGCACACATCGCACGTCACATAGACATCAGGCAGGAAGTGCATCTCGATCTTGATGATTCCATCCCCGCGACACGCCTCGCACCGTCCTCCTTTCACGTTGAAGCTGAAGCGTCCTAATTTATATCCACGTGCTCTGGCCTCCGGTGTCCTGGCAAACAAAGCCCGAATGTCTGAAAACACACCGGTGTAAGTGGCTGCATTGGAGCGTGGAGTTCGTCCGATCGGGGACTGGTCTACGTTGATGACACCGTCTATCTTTTCAAGGCCGGTCAGTCGGCTGTACTTCCCCACGGCTCTTCTGGAATGATAGAAGCGACGAGCCAGAGATCGATACAGCGTTTCAACGACCAGGGTCGATTTGCCCGAGCCCGATACCCCGGTCACGCACACAAGACATCCCAGTGGGAACCGAACTGTGATATCTTTGAGGTTGTTGGCCGACGCCCCTTCCATGGCTATGTGGCCGTTTCTCAACGGGCGGCGATTTGGAGGCACCGGTATGGTTCTACGACCTGATAGATACTGACCCGTAACAGACGTCTCGTGCCGAATCAAAGCCTCAGGTGGCCCATCAAATACAAGATGTCCGCCATCGGCACCGGCTCCGGGGCCCATATCAATCACATAGTCAGCCGAAAGGATTGTTTCTGCGTCATGCTCCACCACAAGAACCGTATTCCCCAGATCACGCATTTGTTTGAGAGTGCCAAGGAGTTTTTGGTTGTCCCGCTGGTGAAGCCCAATACTCGGTTCGTCCAGGACATAGAGCACGCCGGTTAGCTTGGAACCGATCTGGGTGGCCAGGCGAATCCGCTGCCCCTCTCCTGCCGAAAGCGTGGCCGAAGCCCGATCGAGCGTCAGATAGCCCAGTCCCACCTGGGTCAAGAAAAGGAGCCTTTCGGTGATCTCTTTCAGTATAGGATCTGCGACGACCCTGTCTCGGGGGCGAAGAGGAATCGGCCCAAAAAAGTCAAGGAGTTCAGTTACTGAACGTCTGCACACCTGATGGATGGACTCCCCGCCAACCTTTACTGCAACGCTTTCTGGTTTGAGCCTTGCACCATGACAGTCAGGGCAGGGTCGCACGTTCATAAACCGCTCAATCCGTTCACGGGCCTGGTATGATCGGGTCTCCCTATAACGCCGTTCAAGGTTCGCAATAACCCCTTCAAAGGGCCTGGAATAGGTGTGGCGCCTGCCGTCCCGTTCAAGATAAAAGGGAATGGCCTTACCCCTGGACCCATAAAGGAGGAAATCTGTTAGGGCTTCAGGGAATTCATTGAATGGGGTATAGATGTTCACGTGAAAGCGTCGCGTGATGGCGTCTAATACCTGATAGAAGTAAACCGAATGTCGATTTTCCCACGGGGTAATCGCACCGTCCCTTAAAGAAAGGGCAGGATCAGGCACGATCAGGTCGGGGTCAAAGACCATCATGGAGCCGAGGCCGTTACAGGTAGAGCAGGCCCCCTGGGGGCTGTTAAAGGAGAAACTGGCCGGAGTGAAAGGGGGATAACTGATACCGCAAAGCATGCAGGCTGCCTTTTCGCTGAAGATGAGTGGTTCGCCCTGTAACAGGTCCACGAAGACCAGACCTTCTGACAGCCCCGTGGCAAGTTCGATAGAGTCGGCCAGGCGATTTCGGGCCGATTCTTTAACAACGAGGCGGTCTACCACCACCTCTATGCTATGCTTTGTGTTCTTATCAAGCGAAACCTCTTCATCCAGGTCAAAGATCCTGCCGTCTACTCTGACTCGCGCAAAGCCGTCCTTTCGCAGTCTTTGAAACAGCCTTTGATGGGTCCCCTTATGACCGGTGACCACAGGAGACAGGATAATGACCCTGGTACCAGGATTGAGGGCCATGACTCGATCCACGATCTCTTGACTGGACTGGGCCGTAATGCGTTGCCCGCACCTGTAGCAATGTGGCTTGCCGATGCGGGCAAACAGGAGTCGAAGATAATCATAGATTTCAGTGACGGTGCCGACTGTAGAACGGGGATTCTTGCTGATTGTTTTTTGCTCGATAGCGATGGCTGGAGCAAGGCCTTCGATGCTGTCTACATCCGGCTTGTCCATCTGCTCCAAAAACTGGCGAGCATAAGCTGAAAGTGACTCAATATATCGCCTCTGTCCTTCAGCATAAAGCGTATCAAAGGCCAGAGTCGATTTGCCGGAGCCCGAAATGCCGGTTATTACGACAAATCGATTTCGAGGTATGTCAAGATCGATATTTTTGAGGTTATGCTGGCGCGCCCCGCGTACGGCAATCCTGTCGAAAGGCATGGTCGGTTTCAGTTTCCCATTTGTGGAATTACGAGCGAAAAGCCTTAGCTTAACTAGTTTCCATCCAGAAATGGCCCTTTTCCGCAATTTCGGCGTCAATCTGCGGGATCGCTTGTGCGACGTACCGACGTACGTCTCCGCGCAATCCCTTGATTTCCTTGACCTTGCGAAAAATTGCTCATTTCTGA
>JAQYWL010000424.1 GCA_030145035.1 Desulfobacteria bacterium
CTCAATGAGATCTTCAAATGAATCGACTCCATTCCGGCCCTATTTGCGTCCCATTCTCACCCGTAAATATGAGGCTGGCAGATCGGCCATTCATGAAGTAAACGTTTTTTTGAAACAGTTCCTGAGCAAAAGGATAAATCTTTCTCAGGCAACTAGTGTGTACGAATATTTTACGAACGTCCGCACAATTTTGTTCCAGCGCATTGAGCAACTGGTGTGCAGAGGTCTCGTCAAAATCACCCGTCAGTCTCAGGTGCAAGTTCTCGCTGTTCCGGTGAACAAGAATTTTGAAATCAGATGCCATGATTCTACCTCCTTCTTCCTTTCTCGGGCCGTTTTCCGATTCAGGACATCGGCGACTTTTCCTTTGAGTTCATCAAGAACAACACTCTTTATGACGTAGCCGTCGGCCTGAGACAGCCGGGGGTCATCCATGAAGCTGTCATAAGCGGTGTGGACAATAACGGGCAGATGGGGATGTTGACGCTTGATATCTTCCAACAGTCCCAATCCTTCGGGTCCCTCCAGATACAGGTCGAGAATCACCAAGTCCGGTTGTGAAAATCTCAAATGCCCTCTGACTGATTCGGTATCGCCTACCGTCGCAGTCCGGTACCCCTCAGCGATAAGTTCCTGAGAAAGAAGCTCTCGAACGCATGCCTGGTCATCTACAATTAGAATCTTCGCCATCATCTCCTCCCCCCTATCGTGTCAGTTATAGACAGTTCCGAAGAGGAAGTTCTCTCCACGGGTGTTGCTCTTTCCTGTTTTTGCAGATACCTATTCTGATTTGATTTGTAAATGGGGGGAAGGGTTCATTTTTATAAGAAAAAAATCCCAAGAAGATGGGAATTTTTCCCGGGGCCAGGTTGGGGAAAATGGCCCGTAAGGGGATGGGAACCATTGAAAGATCCGAGCAAAGTGAAAGAAACGGAATTCAATTCAACCGGAGAATATAGAGCCAAAGAGTTTCATAAAGAGCCACCCCAGGGCTACCGTTGCTGGCAGCGTCAAGATCCAGGAAAGCACGATATCAAGAGCAATGCCCCAGCGTACGCTAGAGAATCTACGAGCTACTCCAGCTCCCACAATAGATGAGGTGATTATCTGCGTTGTAGAAACCGGAATGCCAAACATAGAGGCCAACTGCAAACCACAAGCTGCGGAGGTTTCCGCCGCAAAACCTTGTTCGGGCGCCAGGGGGGCAAGCTTCATGCCTAAAGTCTTGATAATTCGCCACCCTCCACATGCCACGCCAAGTCCAGCGGTTAATCCGATACTCAGAATAACCCAAACAGGTACGGTTGGATCTTTCCAGCCGAAATGAAGTGCCAGCGCCATGACCAGAATACCCATTGGTTTTTGAGCATCGTTTCGGCCATGGCTAAAAGCCATAAAAGCGGCAGAAAAGCGCTGAAGGTTCTTGAAGATCAAGGTCATTTTTCGTGCGGGGCCGGAACTACAGCAAAAATAGATCCCGTACATCAACACCGCTCCGCCTGCAAAACCTAACAATGGTGAGGCAACCATCGCAATCAAGACTTTTGCCAGTCCCGCCCAAAGAACGACCCCAGTCCCTGCCATTGCTAATGCTGCACCAACAACAGCTCCGATCAATCCGTGCGTTTCGCTAACCGGAATAGCCAGATAATATGTGAACAAACTCCACACCATTGTGCCCATGAGCGCTGCAACCACCGTAGAAAGAGAAATCAAATCCAATGCTACTATGCCCTTGCCGATGGTTAGAGCAACTGCAGTGCCGGTCAAGGCACCAAGAATCTCAAGAACTCCAGCCATCAAGACAGCAGTCATGGGAGAGAGGGCGCGGGACCCAACGGATGTCGCAATCGCATTGGCCGCGTCAGTAAAACCACCGACAAATGCGTAAATATAAGAGAGGAGAACGGCAAGTAGTAATAAAATAAATCCCGGCTCCATAACCCCTAGTGCAGTGTCCCAAAAGTTTTGTTCATTATTTTGTCAATTCAACATGCCCAGCAATATCGACAAGCTTTTTTGATAAATCCGAATATCGAAATCCGAAATCCGAAACAATATCAAAATTCAAATGTTCAAAATTCAAGACAAAAGCGGTCTGGTGATACCGCTTTCCGTTTTGGTTATTGGTATTTCGGTCATTTGAATTTGTTTCGTGCTTCGATATTCGAATTTCGGATTTCCCCGTCCTTGACAGATGTGTGAAACGCATGAACTTGTGAGACATTTCATCTTGCCATTTCAGGGTGCAGACATTTTGAGACGGGCACTAGATATACTTTATCCTTAATCTCGCAAAAAGTTTACCAATACTATCACATTTGTCCAATGTGTCCTCCAGGGTTTGAAAGATTTCTTTCCATTTAAGTATGGAGAGGTAGTCATCCCTATTAACGAAGGAGGAACGGTTAGCCATCAGATTTTCCAACACTTTTCTGTGTAGTTTATCTCCTTGACTTTCGAGATCGCGAAGCATCTTACCGCAGGAAGCAAAGTCTTCCGAGGCTATTTTGCGTTCTTTAATCATCAATATCCCTTTATGAATCTGCACGGCAGCTTGTTTTATCAATTCTGAAAAATCTCCCAGTGCCTCGTTGCCTTTAGAAATCTTGTAGATATTGAGACGGTTCATAGCTTCTTCTAAGTTGTCCACCACATCATCTAAAGACTCTGTTAAATCTGCTATATCCTCTTTGTCCAATGGTAGAATAAACGTTTTTTCGATATCATCCGTAATCCTATGGACCAATTCGTCTGCTTGTCGTTCGAGTGTTTGCAGTGCAAGAGCCCCGTTTTTTAACTGCCTCCAGTCACGCGTCATGTTGTGGAATACCTGAGCCGCCTCTCTAACGATTGCCGATTGTTCAAGCAATTCGTCAAATATCTTTAACTTGTGTGGGAAAAGCATATTAGGCTCCCTTGAACTTAGGGGCTTCGCCCCAATTGGAATATTGGAAGGATGGGTTTAGATGCCCTGATTCTTGAAACATTGGCATGGACGGGTGATATGTGTGAAAGCGTCATGAATGAATTTTGGGATATGGATACGGATCCCCGAAAATCGGGCTTTACCCCATGTCGGACATCTGTCTTGAGCTACAAAGGAATCCAAAGGAATGTAATATAACACACAAGAGCGGTTAACACTAAGAGAAAAAACATCACGTAATTCACCGTCACACCATGGAGAAATGCGAAGGGTATGGCCAGTATTAGTCCACCACAAAGCTAAAAAGGCCGTCTGATGGTGCACTTATGCCGATCTTGCGTTTTAGCTCACCCTCTTGGGGAACTTCGGAGCCTTTGTTGACTGTGTCAAAGAACTTTCGAGGAAGGATTCGAGAATGGGGGGTTAGAGTGTCAGATAAAGGGCCACTGGCAAAGCATTTTCAAGGGGCGCACACCACTCCTTTCCATCACCATAGCGGGAACCATGCCGAAATAGTGCAGAGAACCACTTTCCAATAATTCCAAAGAGTTGAGACTTTGTTGTTGAGTGTGCAAGCGTGGGTGAATTCGAGTTGGAAGCTGCCTCTGTGTCAAATATTTGACTGTTGGCAAGGGTAAGTCGTCTTTCATTCCGCCCCTTTCCAGCGTTTTCATAATCATGGAAGTGCCAAAACGAGAGAAGTAACATCTCAATAAGTCGGGCAATGGCTCCTGGATTCCCGCC
>JAQYWL010000024.1 GCA_030145035.1 Desulfobacteria bacterium
GACGGGCGCTCGCGATGGCGGGCAGGCTGTCATAGATGAAAAAGTAGGTCGGTAGAGTGTCTTCCGGAAATGTGCAGAATGGGTAATGAATGTTCCAGGGGTATTGATGACAAGCTGCATGAGCCTTTCCAGTACCAAAAACACAAAAACCCCACCTCTCTTGATGAGAAATGGGGTTCTCAGTTTCAGTTCATGGCACCCTCTTGGTTGGGGTTTACGGGCAAATGCGAATCTCATCCGTAAGTATCAAGAAAGGCCATATTAGTCAACCGGTAAGCTGGTTCAGGCGGGAGGGTAGAAGTTCAGCATCACGCCCCCATATAAACACCCCTCCCAGCTCTCTTGATCTTCCCCTGCTTACCAGCCCTGAAAAGGATATTCCTGATCGTTTTGTCCGCAAGCCCGGACTTCTTTATCAATGTGGGAACGTCAGCACCCTTCTTTGATCTCTTGATAATGTTCACAACCTGGTCAGTGGCTGTTAGTTTTGCAGCCTTCTTTTTTGCAGGAGCTTTCTTCTTCGCAGGAGCCTTCTTTGCAGTCTTAGCCTTCGGTTTCGGTTTCGCTTTTGCAGCAGGTTGAGCCTTCTCCAACTTGGCCACCTTCTTCGCCATCGCTTCGGTCTTTCTGGTCAGAGCCTTGATCTCCTTCGTTACCGCCTGCACTTCCTTCTTCAGATTTTTCATGACCGCTTTCCTCCTCTTTTAGTTTCTTAGTAATGAAATTCGTGTCTTTTGTGGCAGAAAAATTTTTGCTACTTCTTGCTTTGAGCTTTCAGCCTTGAGCTTTGAGCTTTGAGCTTTTACGGCTTGTCCGGGTTAGGTTTTGGCTTCTTTATAGTCGACCCTTTCCTTCAATTCCTTCCCGCATTTGAAGAAGGGTAGTTTCTTGGGTGGTACCTGCTTCGGTTCTCCTGTCTTGGGGTTCTTGCCCATGTAGCCTTTATAGTCCTTGACATAAATGCTGCAAAAATCCCTGATCTCGACCCGGTCACCAGAAGCAAGGGCGTTGGACATTTTATCAAAGAACAGCTCGACGACCTGCTCGGATTTTGATTTTGACAGGCCGGTTTCCTTGCGTAGGGTGTCTATGAGATCGGTCTTGTTCATGTAGGCTCTCCTTAGAATATCAGTTGGATTTGATTGATAGAGTATTGTTGGGAAGATGTCAAGGGATGTTGAGGGGTTATCAGGAGGTTGAGAAAGCCGCACACCTCATCCCAAACAGGATCGAGTTGCTTATGCATCAATTCAAACGCTACGGAGCCCTGTTTTCTACTCAACGCGTCCCTTATGTCGGAATTCTGAGCAGCAAACATTTCGTCCCACATTTCGATCATCGGATAAGGGGGCGAGGTAACCACCAAATGAACACTTTTTGAAGGGATAGCCTCCATATTTTTTGAATTTTCAAAGAAAATCCGATGAGTTGTTTTCATGAACCTTCCTCCGTCTGGAAATTGTGATATTGCATATCTTGGATTAACAGTCAAAGAAGAATGAACCCCCAGACCGGCGAAGATCTGTTGCTGGGGTCGAGGCGAGTGGTGACTTTTAGGTGTTCCGAGGTGTTGAGGGAGAGGATTAATGGGGAGGGATAGGTTTTTTATTAGGAGGAAAGAGTGGGGCTAATCATCCGCCGTAGGCGGACTCGCGTAGAATATCTTTCCAGGGTTCAGGATGCCGTTGGGGTCGAACACGGCTTTGATACGCTTCATCAGGGCAAGCTCTTCGCTGCCAATCTCCATGCCTATATACGGGGCCTTGGTGATCCCGACCCCGTGTTCGCCAGAAATGGTTCCCCCCAGTGCAATCGTCTTCCCGAATAGCTCTTCGACAGCAGATTCAGCCTTTTCAAGGGTCTCCTTATCACGCCGGTCAAGCATGATGTTGAAGTGGATATTGCCGTCACCCGCATGACCAAAGGTCACAATGGTCAGTCCGGTCCTGCTTCTCAGCTCATCTATCCATTCAACCATGTCCGGGATTCGGTTGCGCGGCACGACGATGTCTTCGTTGATCTTGTCAGGCCCGAGCCGAAAAAGCGCAGGGGATATGGCCTGACGCGCCCTCCAAAGGTCTTTTGCTTCTTGTTCAGAGCTCGCCACCTTTATCTGATGGGCACCGCCCTTGTCGCAAATGGCTACAAGGTGTTGGAGGGTCGCCTCAACTGCGGAGGGGCTCCCGTCAATGTCCATCAGCAGCATGGCACCAGCGTCCACAGGGAGCCCTATATCCAGGTAATCCTCAACACACCTTATGGCAGATTGATCTATATACTCGACTGTCCTGGGTACAACCCCTGAGCGGATGATCTCACAAACCGTCCTTGCAGCGTCCTTAATCCGGGAAAAGACCACACTCAGTGTGCGAACCACCTCAGGGAGAGGGAACAACCGCAGCACAATTTTCGTAATAACCCCTAAGGTACCTTCCGAACCAACCATGAGCCGGGTCAAATCGTACCCTACCACACCCTTGGCCGTACGCACGCCGGTCCTAATGATCCCTCCGGTAGGAAGCACTACCTCAAGGCCCAGGACATAATCGCGCGTCACACCATACTTGACGGCACGGGGTCCGCCTGCGCACTCAGCAACATTTCCTCCCAACGTACTGTATGGGGCACTTGACGGATCAGGTGGATAGAAAAGCCCCTTTTCCTCCACTACTTCCTGAAAATGGCCTGTAACGACGCCAGGCTCTACCTCTGCCACAAGATTGTCGGTATCAATGGCCAGGATGCGGCTGAAACGGGTCATGACCAGGACCAGCCCGCCTTGAACTGCAAGGGCGCCGCCGGTCATCCCGGTACCGGCACCCCTGGGTACCACAAAAAATGGATACTCATTTGCCAGTTTTAGGATATCCGAGACTTCGTCTGTATTGGCCGGAAAGGCCACGGCATCCGGACGGCAGTGACGGTTCGTGGCATCGTAGGCATAACAGAGCAGGTCCTCTGCTGCGGTTGTGACGTGCTCTCGGCCAACGATCGCCTCGATCTTAGGTATGATCGAAGTCAAAGATTGATGGTCTCGTAAAAAGTCCGCATTAGACGGCAAAGTAAAAAGTTCCAAATTCAAGGCGCACAAATCCTGAGGAATGAGGCGTACTTATAGTACGTCGCAGTGACGAAGGATGCAGCGCAACGCAGAAGTTGGACTTTTTACGAAGCCGTCAAAGATTGCCTGATTCCAGCCTTTTGGAAAGGAACTCCACCTGTTTCTGTACAGGCCCCTGTTCTCGAATGAGCCTTTCAACTACGCCGACGGCATGAAGGGTGGTGGCATGGTAGCGATTGAAGCTCTGGCCAATCGCCTGGAAAGACTGGCCTGTGTGCCGGCGGGCCAGGTACATGGCAATCTGTCTGGGCTGGACAATGCTCCGCTTGCGGGAGCGGGACACGATCTCCTCCATGCTGACGTTGCAATATTTGCAAACCAGTTTTTGAATGCTCTCTATAGTGATTTCCTGAGATCGTCGCACAATATTCCTGACAACGCTTTCAGCCAGTTTAACATCTGTGCGCACCTTGAGTAGCGAAGCCTTGGCCGCAACTCCGATCAGACCGCTTTCCAGTTGCCTTACATTCGCGGTGAGCTCGCTGGCAAGATAATGGACTATGTCTTGCGGGATCTCAAGCGATTTCAATGATGCCTTTTTGTTGATAATGCGTACACGAGTCTCGTAATCGGGTGATTCTATACTCGATATGACACCGGAAGACATTCGCGATGTGAGCTTTCCGTCCATCTTGGGGATATCGTCAGGCAGAAGACTGCTTGTAAAAATAAGCTTTTTTCCTGCCGCAAGCAGGGCATCAAGGGTGTAACCTAACTCGTGCTGGGTTTTTTCCTTGCCACTCAAGAACTGCACGTCTTCTAAAAGCAGCACATCACACTGCCGCCGATACTTCTCCTTGAACTGTTCAATGCTGTCATGCCGGAGTGCGTAAACCATGGCATTGGTAAAATCCTCTGCCGTCATGTAGCAAATTCGGATGGCAGGATTCTGATTCAGGATGTGGTTCCCTATGGCCTGGGAAAGATGACTCTTGCCAAGACCTGTCTTTGACAAAAGAAAGAGGGCATTGTGGCAAACATTTCCCCCAGAGGCCAGGGACAGGGCTGCACTATGAGCAAAACTATTGCACCCACCCACAACGAATTGATCGAATGTAAACTCCTTCTGGAGGAGAAATAGCGCTTCTCGTCGTCTTGGGATATGGGGAAGAACAAGTTGCGCCTCCTCTTCTGCGCCATAACGTCCGTCTCTATCATCCTGATCGCAGACCTCCAGCACGATTCGCCAGGGCCTTTGACAAATCTCCTCTATCTCTGCTCGAATCAGGCCGAGATAATGGCGCGTGACCCAGTTCTTGAAGAAACTACTGGGGCAACCCAGCACGGTTTGGTCGTCTCTAGGTCCGACCCACTTAAGCGGCTCAATCCAGACCATGAAACTGTGGTGAGGGACCTTTTTATGAATGCAAGCCTTCGCTTGATTCCAACAAGATTCCGGGCTGTAGCTTAAAGCTTCATGATAATGTGACACGATCATTGCCTCTCGCAAAAAAGGGTTCACAATAGATGCTGCATGAGAATTGAAAAATCCGTGGGGTGCCAGGGTATCAAGAATTATGCATCGCCCATATAACAAGTTGGAAAGACCCGAAAATGCTGAATTTTGACGAAATACCTGAAGCGCAGTCTCGTATCTTGACAGAACACGCCACATCTAAACTATCGGTTATGCGTTGTCAAACCGAAAGGTCTGGAGTCTTGATTAGTTCGTGAAATATTTTTCAACAGTCCATGACTAATTAATATCATTATATTCTGGATGAAGGTTCGCTCAAAAGCTCTACAATTCACTCTTTCCCCAAATAGCGATTTTGTTTTAGTATTTTAAGGCATTGGCTGATCTCACAGTCATTTTTGAACACCCCATCGATACTAAAAAAGCTCTGTTTTTCTCCATTTTTCTTCTATTTTCTTAAAATTGCACCTGAACTTCCTTTTACCGTTATGGCAGCCTGTTTTTACCAGAAAAAAAAGTCTGTTTTTACTCTGTTTGTTGCGTTTATTGTGTTTCTTGTGTTAACCCAATGAACGAAGTTGGGACAAGGTCCCCAAAGTCTTATTGCAGGTAAGCCGTGAAAGGCATAACAAAGCGTCCCATCATAGGGATCACCATGGGGGATCCTGTCGGGATCGGACCCGAAATCATCTTAAAAGCGATTGCCGAAGGGTCGGTTTATGAGAGCTGCTGTCCCTTGGTTCTGGGCGATGTAGCGGTAATGACAGCCACAAACCAGTGGCTGGGAACCGGTCTCACGATTCGTCCTGTGGATGCCCCAGAGGCCGGGCTCTACCAATCGGGTAGCATCGATGTGATCGGGCTCTCTGACTTCAATCACGCTCAGCTTCAATACGGGCACCCTACCCAAGAAACCGGCCGCGCCATGGTGGCCTACGTAACTCAGAGTGCCGACTGGGCCATAAAAGGGCGCATTCATGGCCTTGCGACCTGTCCCATCAACAAGCTGGCCATGCACATGGCAGGGGTCGACTTTGATGGCCATACGGAACTCCTGGCGCAACGCACCAAGACCTCAGACTATGTCATGATGCTGGCCGGAAGCAGGCTTCGGGTGGCCCTTGCAACCATCCATCTTCCTCTGTCCGAGGTCCCCAAAAAACTTACGGACGAAGCGGTCTTTAAAACGATTCGCATTACAGAAGAGGCCCTCAGGAACTCCTTTGGTATTCCGAGGCCGAAACTGGCAGTGGCAGCCCTGAACCCGCACGCGGGGGAAGGTGGCTTGTTTGGAGATGAAGAGAGCAGGATCATCTCGCCGGCCATCCGCAAGGCTGCTGAGGCAGGAGTTCATGTATCCGGTCCGTATCCACCAGATACCCTCTTTTATTGGGCCTTAAAGGGCAAATGGGATGCAGTGATTGCCATGTACCATGACCAGGGCCTCATCCCATTTAAGATGGTCCATTTTGCAGATGGCGTAAACACCACCCTGGGCCTGCCCATTGTGCGCACATCTGTCGATCATGGCACGGCGTATGATATTGCAGGCACAGGCAGGGCCGATCCCGGAAGCCTTGTGGCTGCAATACGAATGGCTGCCCAGCAGGCCACGCAGAGGGCAGAGGGCAGAGGGCAGAGGGCAAACTGTAGCAATGCTCCATCATGGGTGTAAATCAAGATTGTTGGTTATTGAGTTCAATGTCCCCAAAACTAAATACGCAGCAAACGGACACGGATTTTCTCATTGCCAAGAGCCGTGATTTACACTCCTCCATCATGTTATGGATGGAAACTAGCTGACGGGAAGTTCCACCCTGAACGTGGCACCACCTCGCGGATTATTTTGCGCAAAGATATTTCCATTGTGTCTACGGACAATCTCATGGGAAATGTACAGGCCTAAGCCGGTCCCTTTCCCCACCTCCTTGGTCGTAAAGAAAGGCTTGAAGATATCCTTCATCGCCTCCTTGGAGATTCCAGGTCCATTGTCCTCACACTCAAAGACGACCATTAGTCTCTGCTCATCGTACCGGGTTTTAAGCACGATTTTCCCTTGACGACTGTCCACGGCCTGGATGGCATTGCCCATAATATTCAGACAGACCTGCCCCAGGTTGGCAAAATTTCCTCTGATCTCCGGAAGGCTGTCTTCGTAAGCTTCAATAATCTCAATCCCTGTGCGCTTGTACTGGTTGTAAAGAACCTTTAGCGCATCTTTGCACACGTCATTCACGGCCACAGGTTCAGAGTATTCCTCGGTCTGACGGGATATGCCAAGGAGGCTTGCCACGATATCTTTTACGCGATTCAATTCTCTTAAGCTGAATTTAAGATCGTCAATCAACTCCTCCGTTTCTTCAGCGCCCCCTTCTGACCCGACAACCTGCGCAGGGGGCGTCTCTTCCATGGTCTCAACGGTTGACTGGACCAGGCTGGAGACACTGGCAATGGGGTTGTTCAGTTCGTGGGCAACCCCTGCTACCAGTGCGCCCACAGCAGCCAGGCTTTCTGATCTAATGAGGAGATCCTGCGTTTTTTCCTTCTCTTTTAGGGCCTTTTTGAGTTCTTGAGTCCGCTCTTCCACCATCTTCTCGAGGTTTCTGTTCAGGTTTTCAATCAACTGATACGCCTTGGCATTCTCGATGGAGATAGCGCACTGGTTTGCCAGGGTGCGAAGGAGTTCAAAATCCTGTGCTGTGAAAAGGTCCCCTGATTTTTTGTTTCCCAGAACAAGGAGCCCGTTGATCTCCCCCTTGAAGACCATGGGTATGACAACAGCTCCGCCCAGCTTGCCAAAATCTTCCTTTAGAAGAGACGGATCATCACAGGACTCCGACCATTCTTCAAAATTGTAATGGGTCACCTCCCTCTTGCGGCGCCCCATTTCCTGAACAAGGGGACTCGACTTGCTGATCGACAGCCCCTTTGCATCTAAGAGAGCACCCATTTGACGGTGGACCTGAAACCGGTCCCCGAGATCATCCATGAGCATCACATAGCCCCAATCAAGATACATGGCCCCAGTGAGGGTCCAGAGGGTTTTGTCCATGATCTCGTCCAGGTTCAGCATGGAGGCCATGGCATCACTTAATGCCGCCAGGGTCTTTTGATAGTCGTATTTGCCTTTGAAGAGAATACGATCAATGACAAGTTGCACCCGCTTTTTCAAGGGGTCAAAGACAAAGACGATTACAACAAAGAAGAAAATCGAAAAAAGGATAGACCATCTCTGGCCTATCCCCTTGAAGACCTGATTGAACAAAATGATCATCAGGGCATAAGACCCCGTGAGCAGGCCTGTCAGCAGAGAGTAAATAAGGCCCTTTTGAACCACTAAGCCGATATCCAACAAATCGTGCTTCAATACAGCAAAAGCCAAAAAAAGGACGGGAATGAAAGCGAAGTTTCCCAATGGATAAAAGCCGATGCCGACCAGGGGCAAGAAGTTGAAATGGGTAATGAGGGCAGCCATCCCCAGGCCCGAGATGATGTATTTGGTTTTGTTCTTTCGATCCGGGTCCTTCTCCTGTCCGAGACTGCGAAAAAGAAGATAAAGACAATAGATGGTGTTCGCGGTGCTGCCGGCCCCAAACACATACATCAGGGGGCCTCCCCTGGGATAATACCCGAAAAAATATTGTTTCACCTCTACCAGGTAATAGTCCCCTTGAGAAAGGAGGCTCAGACACCCGCTGAAGGCGTAGGCAAGGCCAATTAACCATTTTCTCCTGGTAATGCCCAGGAAAGTGTAAGTGAAGTGGAGGTAGACAGGGAGAAAAAAGACAACGAACATGTGATCTATGCGGCTGACCCGTAAGACCAGATCAGGATCGGTAGCTACTGAGGCCAAGGCCTTGTCGATGCTTAAAAGCCCTCCCAGAAAACAAATACCTGCAAGAAGCAGATTGACCTTCCGGCCCTTTCCCTTGAGCAGGGCCAAGCCTGCCAAAAAAAATAAGGTCAAAAAACTGACAAAGGGCGGTACAACCCAGAAATTGAGCTCAATCGGCAGATGATTCACAGCAGCCCTCCAAAATCATAGGCTCCCCATATACCATCCTTTAGGCAAGATTGACAACCAGTTGTAAACCGTTATAAGAACGCTCAGGTCACAGCACGGCTCATGGAAGGATTTTGAAGATGGAGACAATACTGATCAGAGAAAAATATGAACTGGAAGTGACGCCTATGGCCATAGGTGGGAAAAAGCTTGAGCTCTACGGGATAAGAAACTGGGACGTTTTTGTTAACAATCTTGCAGAGAAGGGAGAAGAGTATATCAATGAGTTCCCTTTCTGGGTAAAAATCTGGGAAGCGTCAATCGTATTGGCTGATCATTTGATTCGAATCGGCCTTGAAAAGGAAAAGGAAATACTTGAAATCGGTGCGGGAATGGGGATCACGGGTCTTTTCCTCGGGGCCTTTGGACACAAGGTGACAATCACCGACTATGAAGAGGATGCCCTTGAACTGCTGCGAATGAATGTGGAACGGAATGGATTGAATAACGTTTCCGTAAAAAAGTTGGATTGGAACAACCCGGATCTGACAGGAAAATATGATATCATCTGCGGATCGGAATTGGTTTACAAAGAGAGATCCATAGGACCGATCATAAATCTGTTTCGAAAATACCTACAACCCGAAGGGACTGTGTTTCTATCCCACGACTTACAGCGTAAGTGTATGATAAAGTTCATCGGAATGGTTCCCGGTCGATTTGAGATCGAAAATATAACAAAAACGTTGAGGGGCGAGGACGAGGTTCATAAGGTAATAATCCACACACTCCGTCTCAAATAGATTGTTCTGAAGTATTACACCGCCATCAGACTTCTGACTTTTGGGTCATAACCGCTTTCACCTTCTTTTTGGCTGACGCCTCTTTGTCCCTTCTGTCGTCTATCTTGATAGAAGTTACAACCCGAAGTGCCCCGGCTTCAAAGGGCACCTCGTGCATCTTCAACATAACCTCAAAGAGGTCTTTGAGAGCCCCCTCTATGATGGTGCCCATGCCATGGACTTCATAGGTGAGGCCAGAGTCCTGCAAGACCTTAAGGCACGCCGCAACATAGCTGCTCAGGCTGGTGGACTTTGTTCCGATCGGAATGATGCTAAGTTCTGCAATGGCCACAAGCTCCCCCTTTCATTTGCCTGTTTGGTCCATAAGGCGCCTATGGTGCCGTTGGAGGCTTAAGGTTGGAGGTTGGAGGCAGAAAATGTTTTTGCCTCAAACCTTAAGCGGAGCCAAGCGACTTACGGCTCAACCCTGGCCCAGACCCTGGCCCAGACCCTGGCCCAGACCGGGATTATAGGCTTGGTAAATTAATTTAAGCACGTAGCGCCAGGGCGGGCCTGGATTTCTATCGCTGGCCCAGACCGCACCGCTCGCGCTATGGCAGGCTTGATACTAGCATGGAGCTCAACGCCCCCGGCCCAGATCTGGATTAGTGGCTTGGTAGCTTATAATAAGCCGAAGCGCC
>JAQYWL010000084.1 GCA_030145035.1 Desulfobacteria bacterium
GTATCCCAACCCCATGAATGCGCCTGCTATCAGCAGAACGATCACACGGATTCTTGATGTTGGGTCGCATACAAAAACGAGCCATATACATGAACCCAAAAATAAACAGAGGGTCCGAATCAAGAATGTCTTTACCTCTTCGGGTGAAAGCCTCCCCTCCACCAAGACCCTTGAACCGCCATTGAAGGGGCTTGCGTTGCGGTTGATGCGATCCGTTGGGAGGTCCCACAATTCATTCGAAAGGACGGCACATAACTCGAGGAGGAACAAATACACATAACCTGACAAATATATACTCCAGCTGAATTCCAGGCCTTTTGAGCCTGCAATAGCCGCACCCAAGCTGTATGCCACGAAGGTCATAGGGTAAAACTGCAGTCTTATGATTCTGAGCCAAGCAGCAACTTTTTCTTTTCTCATTGAACGAACCAAGCTTGCACGCGGATCATGGAATTAGGTTTTGAACTAGGGTATAATAAGAAACTAGTTTTTGCGTAGGAGTTTAGCCTTTTGAAAAAACCCGGATTTTACTCACTCCTGTGAGCAATTTTGGGATTTTCGATTCGCCTGGCTAAATTGCAAAAACTCGGGCTAACGCCCTCAAACAGTTTGCAATTCTTAACGCCAGGCTCATCGTAAATCTTTTTCCAAAATTGCTCAATGTCGTTCGCAAAACAGGGTTTTTGAAAGCGCTAAAGTGTTACGAAAGATGATTACCCTCCGACATTCTAATATCGAAATAGGATGTTGCGTCAAGGCCCCGGCCGAAGTTCTATGGGATTTGCTGACAGACACGGACCGTTGGGTGGAGTGGGGTCCCTCCGTCGTGGCGGTCAGGTGTCGAGACAGGCACATACGGGAGGGCTCCCAAGGTTGGGTTAAGACAGTATTCGGTTTTTGGGTACCCTTTGTCGTCACCGACTGGGAGGATGGACATTTCTGGCATTGGAGCGTCTTTGGTCTCCGGGCGACTGGGCACCGGGTAGAAGCATTAGACACAGACCTGTCTCGTCTCGTATTCGAGGTCCCCGTATTGGCTGCGCCTTATGTCATCGTCTGCAAGATTGCATTACACAACGTTTCCCGGTTAGCCAGTCGCGCCAATAGGGTGGCCTAATCGCCCCCCTGTAAAACGAGGAGCCCCTATTTTTTTTCTCCGGACCCGATCAGCGGCAGGATCTTGTCAACCTTGAAATAGACCAGGTAAAGTGGCTCTCCATCGTCAGGGTATTGGCGCCTTCGGAGGGAACGGGCGAGGTCCGTATCCTTCTCTTCCTTGACCTTCGTCAAGAAAAGCCTTTTCCCTACAAACTTTTCACTCTTTTCCATGAAAAGATAGGCTGCGTGGGGATTCGATTTGAGATTCTCATGGGTCAGCCGTTCACGCATGATAAAGGCTACCGTATCATCGTCCATCACATGGGGTCTTGAATAGACCGCAACATCGACTTTCCCCTCCGAGTCTGCTGTTGCCAGAACACCCCGTCCCTCGGTCTCTTCGAAATAATGCTTCAAATCCATTAGTTGCCTCCTGTAGCCATCGTTTTGATCTAAAGAGAGACTGAAAAGTTCCTAAAGGCACATAAGGCAGAAAAATTTTTCTCATATCAGTATTGCCGAACTTGGGATCAGAAAAAATGAGGCGAGAAGTTTTGACGCTTCTCGCCCCCGCAAGAACCCTGCCTTATGACAACCATCTTAACCTGGCACAGAAACAGGAGCAGCCTTGCCAATGAAATCCATTGCCTCCTCATACTTTGCCCGCATGTCAACATGGGCATTGTCTATCGCCTGCTTCTGTGGGCTCCATTCGGAAGGGCACTCTCTATTGAGCTGATCGACTCTTGTCGCCATATCTTCAACCAGCATGTGCATGTCTTCAATATTTGGAAGTACCTTCTCCCGTTCGGCGCTCCCCAACTTGTCCAACTTGCGAACCGCGTCATACATCTTGGCCTTCCAGGCCGTAAGCTCCGTACTCATGGCGCCGCAATAATCTTTAACGTCCATAATGACCTCCTTTCATGTGATTAGAATAAGGTTAGAGTTAGAGTTAAACCCCTAGGACATGGCGTATACTTATTCACAAATCTCGGGAAAGACAATGGGCAAAACCATGTATTTGGATGGGGCAAACAATGTATTCGGAGCCCCAGAAGTCCGTATTTCTGCCTTCTGGGTTGCTGCGCTTGGGTTGTGCAAAGGTCATGTTTGGGAAAAAGAAAGCCCCCGGCTTGGGAACAAAGATGGATAGGTAGAGGTGCATCAACCAAACGCGTCATCAAACACTGACGCTGATCTGGCTAACACATTGGGATGAACCAACACATGAGGGCAGGACATGTGTCGCGCCCTTGTCCTTGTCTCTTGGTCGACAACTACTAGGACCTATGACTAACGAATCGGGGCGTCATCCAACATCTGTTTCGTGTTCCTGATGACATTGCTAAGCCTCAGCCTCATGCCTTCAGTCAGGTCTTTGTAATGCTCAACCATGATCTGGGCTGCCAAGCCGTTCAGATTGGCCAGAAGCTCCCGGGCTTCGTGTGAAAGGTTGTCTTGACTGGATTGAAGCGTCATATGCGTCTCGCTTGCCTGGTTGTATTTTGCATATGTGTTAATGCAAAACTTGGACCATGTGACATTGGCCAGGGACGGGACGTGATTTTGTGTGATTTTGTGGTGATTTTGTGATTTTGGGGACGCACATTAGATTATAAGTTTCTATCGACAACCGCAGGGCGTCTGCAGGGGGAAGCGCTGATCAAATCGCAATCCTATTCACTCTTGGATGATTAAATCTTATGATCTAATGTATCTCGTATCATAAACTGCATGGCTCAACCGTTTTATGCCCATGCAGCCTATTATGCTAAAATCCTAAACCAATGGAACCCTTTACTCCCCGTGCTCCCGTACGGGGAATCCAGGGTTAGTTGTTCATGAATGCGCCGGCGCCAACATCTTTACCTTTTTCATCGGGACGGTGAAGGAAGTCTGGGCCTCGGGAAATTGGGCAGAGTTGATTTCTTCCAAGGTTTTCTTCTCCGTCGGCCTGTTCATATTCTCCTTTTTCATTCCCAAGATCATCAAGAAGATCAAAGAAGACTAGAAGCTGTTTCATCAATCAGGCAACCTTGCGAACTACATGGAACGGCTCACCTCAAGTTTTAACCCATGCGTTGTTGAAGGGCTCATGTGTCGTACACTCATGTCCGTGGCCTGGGACGGGTATCTCTATGA
>JAQYWL010000165.1 GCA_030145035.1 Desulfobacteria bacterium
AGTTATTGGGTTAAATTCCCCGAAGCTTGCTTCGTTTAGATTGTGAAAATCAGACCCGCCTGCCATCGCCAGGTACAGCAACCAGCTTGAATGCCAGCATGCGTGGCAATGGCGGGCAGGTACGCGATACCCCGTAGCTTGCTGCGGGGTAGTTCATTACGTTCTGAAAGGTGTGGATGGGAATAATGAAACCGTGCATCTTCTAAAGGAAGAAACCTATTGAACCAGGGAGCGATGAGGGTCGGGTATATGATGAGCAACAAGACTTGAAAAGCATGGAAATTCTGGTTTTCAACGTTGTAATCAGTGATTTTGGATAACTTGTCAAGCCCCTGGCAATCGGAAAGAAACCAGGGCTTAGTGCTCTAATTCGTAAATTCGGTAACTTTAGGCACTTTAGATCACTTTAGGCACTTCGACATTGCTTATCGTGTGGTTCCGGATGAAATATTCCAACTGAGATATCTGGTTGTGCGTCAACTCCCCAAATTGCACACCACTTCGCCTCATTGTGATGGAACTCAAAGGGACTTCGTTGGTTTTGACATCCGAAATGGTTTCAAAGGGTATCTGGCGCAAATGAAAACTATTGTCGGCCAAAAATATGCCTAATTCAAACGATGAATTTGACTGGCCCTCGTCAGCAATATAACTGAACGCAAGCCCATGCATGCTCATATCTATAATTTGACCGACTTTAGTAGAATGAGGCCAAGGCGGCGCCCCAAGTACAACAAATGCACTGTCCTGGACCTTGAATCGCTTATGTTTCCTTCGCTCGACCATCTCTTTTCTCTTGCCATGACACAAGTTTCGCACCGGAGAGGCAACCTTCTCCGGATATCTAACAACCACCTTGACCGTGCATTGACTTGCCTCACTGGTCGATAGATTTACGTGTAGAGTAAACTACAATATCTTCGCATTATGCAAAAATCATGCAACATCAAGCTGTTAGGGTATTTATCTTTTCTTCCCAACGAGTTAGCCCGTAACGCACCAGGAAACAGACCCCGGATATTGCGTAATCAAGTTCACACATTGTGAAAAAAAATGCCACTTTTGAGCAACAGAATGCACAAACCAAACAGAACGGTTGGTGCCGAAGGGGAGACTCGAACTCCCACGGGCATACACCCACTAGACCCTGAACCTAGCGCGTCTACCAGTTCCGCCACTTCGGCAGATCGGAAGGCAGAAAAAGGATTGATTTTATGCTGAGAATGCATTACATAAAATCATTTAAATCATTTGTCAAGGCCAACGTAAAGGGATTGAGCATGCAGCTTATTAAGGATATTAGCGAAATTTCTAAAACATTAAAGAATGCCGTTGTGACCATTGGCAACTTTGACGGGGTTCACATAGGGCACCAGGCACTTTTTAATCAGGTCATTGAAAAGGCGGAAAGCATAGACGGCACCTCTGTCGTAATAACGTTTGAGCCACATCCCATCCGGGTCATCACTTCCAACAAGCACTTCCCACTCATAACCCTTTATGAGCAAAAGGTCGAATTGATAGGCGCAACAGGCGTGGACACCCTGATATGCATTCCGTTTACCCGTGAGTTTGCGGCTACCCCTGCTCGCGCTTTTGTCAAAGAAATACTGTGTGACCTGATTGGCATGAAAGCGATTGTCGTGGGCCAGGATTACTCCTTCGGGAGAGAGCGTGAGGGAGACATCTCCCTGCTCAAGGAAATGGCTGAACCCCATGGTTTTGAGGTGATCATCTCAGGATGGATTGAACTTGAAAGCGGTCGCATTAGCAGCACCGAGATCCGAAACCTGGTAAGAGAGGGCAGGGTTGATGAGGCTAAGAAACTATTAGGGCGCCATTATCAGGTGAGAGGGACCGTTATCCGTGGCCGCGATCGAGGAGCAAGGTTGTTGGGTTTTCCCACGGCAAACCTGACGTTGTACGATGAACTCTGTCCCAAGACAGGGGTATACGCCGTAACCGTGGAACACGATAACACCCTTTACAAAGGCGTGGCCAATATTGGATACAGCCCTACTTTTCAGGAGGGTCAGTTCGGTGTGGAGGTTCACATCTTTGATTTTGACAAGTCAATCTATGACCAACCCATCCGCCTGAATTTTGTCCGCCGCCTGAGAGAGGAAAAAAAATTTTCAGGACCTGAATCCTTAGCAGCTCAGATCAGCTACGATATTGAAAAGGCCCGGGAGATCCTGTCCAGCGAATGATTAGTGGCTGACCGAAAACCCCTCTTTTTGTCATTTCGACCGAAGGGCCCGCCCTGGCGCGACAGGGGACCGAAAATATCTCTGGAAGAAAAACCCGGTCTGGGCCAGGGAGAAATCTTTAAGCTTCTGTTTTGAAATAAGATTTCTCGTCGCTGCGCTCCTCGAAATGACATTTTTGCCAAGTTTTCGTTCAAGCACTAATTAGGCGCGATGCCCCCAGGTTCCATCGAAATAATGTGCAACCTAAATCCCTGGCCCAGATCTGGTGGACTGTAGGCTATGTGTCTATGAATATAAACAGAGCGCCAGGGCGGGCCGCAATCCTAT
>JAQYWL010000334.1 GCA_030145035.1 Desulfobacteria bacterium
GGGATGGAGACAATGCCAGCTTCCAAGCAGAATGTCAGAAAGTGTCGCTGTAGTACCACGGCTTATTTCGTGTTTTCGTACTTTCGTGTTTTCGTGATTAGTTTGAACAATTCCAACCGCACAGCTCCAAAAATTTAGGCTGGAGCCGCGGAGACCCGTGGTCACTACAGGAGATGGATGTTCTTCTTCTTGCACATGTCCTTGAGCACCTTTGGCCATACGGAGACACTGACTTCTCCAATGTGGGCCTTCTTGAGCAGAAGCATGTGGGTTCGAGACTGCCCAATGCCACCGCCAATGCTCAGCGGGATCTCATTTTTTGTGATTGCCTGGTGGTAGGGCAACTTGAAAAAATCAAGCTGGCCGGTCATTTCCAACTGCTTCTTGAGCGTGTCCGCATTAACGCGGATACCCATGGATGTCAGCTCGTGGCGGCGCTTTGTCACCGGGTTCCAGACAAGAATGTCACCGTTAAGACCGTGCATAGGCCTGCCGTCCCTGGACGTTGTCTCCGTGACCCAGTCGTCGTAGTCTGCCGCCCTGAGTTCGTGCGGGTAGCCGTCCTTGAGCGTCCAGCCGATGCCATAGATGAAGATCGCAGGGTATTCCTTCACGATCTCTGTCTCGCGCTGCTGACGCGGCAGGTCGGGATACTTGTCAAGGATGTCTTCGGCATGCATAAATATGAGCTTGTCGGGCAGGTTGGGATGCTTGCCCGTCTTCAACTGGGGGAAGAGTTCCTGGACATGGGTTTCGGCGCCCTTGATAACTTTCCAGATCTTTTCCACTACTTCCGTGAGAAACTCCAGGTTGCGCTGCTCTTCCGTCATTACCAACTCCCAGTCCCACTGGTCCACATATGCGCTGTGATCGTGGTCGAGGAAGTAGTCCTTGCGTACAGCTCGCATGTCGGTGATGAGGCCCTCCCCGACCTTCATTCCAAACTGCTTCAGCGCCATGCGCTTCCACTTGGTTGCGGCCTGCACGACCTCGGCATCGATCGGGTTCTTGCTATGGTCATTTGAAATGTGGAACCCGATTGGGGTACGTGAGCCGTCACGGTCCAGGTAGTCGTTCACGCCGCTTTCAACGTCTACGATCAGAGGAACCGTAACCATTATTAGATTGAGTTCCTTGCACAGATTCTCTTCAATGTAATTTTTTAGTGCAAACACGGCCCTCTGCGTTTCCTTTGGGGTTAACAGACACTTGTAATCCTCTGGCAGGATTCTTTCCAGTTCGTCATAGTCGCCGATGCCAGGCCCAGCCAAGTCTACCTTCTTGTCAGCCATTCTGTTCTCTCCTACATGTTTCGCGAATCGGGCTGTGCGGATCACCCCGTTTTTCCTCAACTCGCAACGTGTTTAATCCGGCTTTCAGCCCAGCTTGAACTTAGCTCCGCTACGCTCCGCAAGCCGACTTCGCCATAGTAGCTTTAGCTACGACGGCTGAATTGGAATACTGGTTAGAAAATGATTTTTTTCTGCTTCTCATCCCCAACATTCCATTATTCCACTATGAGCGCAAGCTTCACTTCGTGTCCATCATTCCATTATTCGGGCTTGGTTCTAACTTCGGCCATTATGTTGGGTTTCGCCCTTCTGTTTTCAAGGAAACCAACCTTGTCATACCTTTGTAGGTTGGGTTGAGGTACGAAACCCAACATCATTGTGACGGGCTCAACCCAACCTACGAAATCTGTTGGTGGCCGAAGTTAGAACCAACTTCACTTCGTGTCCATCATTCCATATTGATGGTCCAGAAAAGCGCCACCGAAAGATGAATGATTACAACCAGTTGTAGAATTTCCGAGACGTTATATTAGAGTTTTTAAAAAGCCTTATCATTGCAATGCATTATAATGCACGCAGGTTGGGCATCTATATGATATAAAGCCATTTGTCAAACTTTTAACTGAAATCTTGATGAACCAGCAAACTGGAAGGGTGTTGTCAAGTCTTCTTGACTTCTCGATGACTTCCAATTAACTTAATAGGATGCGGCTTTCGCATGTGCCAGTTCGCTCTCACAATTCTGATATTAGATCGCTCAATTTGTTCCGGTGGGCCGCAGAGCGCTGACACAGAAGCCACCGAAAAAGAAAGGATGTGCATGAACACTGAACTCGACAAACCTCCACGACAAGCCTTGTCACAATGGATACGGGTTGTCACATTTGCGATTGCTTTCGCATGGGTCGAGGCCGCAGTTGTTGTTTATCTTCGCGAAATTTACTATGAGGGGTCCTTCTGTTTCCCCTTAGTCGTTGAATGGAAGGACGGCAAATACGTTGCTGACCAGCTCATCCGCATCGAGTTCACACGTGAGATCGCCACGATCGTCATGCTTGTAGCAGTGGGCTGCGCTGCAGGAAAGAATGCGTTGCAGAAGTTTTGTTTCTTTATGGTCGCTTTTGGGATTTGGGACGTATACTACTACGTTTCCCTTTGGTTGATGATCAGTTGGCCTGAGAGCCTCATGACATGGGACATTCTATTTCTTGTGCCCCTGCCGTGGGTAGGTCCAGTGATAACGCCGGTGTTGCTCGCATTTACTATGCTCGCAACCGGGTCTCTTTTGATCTACTACAACGAAAAAGGCTGTGTCATCGACTGGCGCTGGTTTGACTGGATCATCGAATCGGCGTGTGTCCTCCTGATAATTGTGGCTTTCTGTTGGGAGAGGAAAATACGACTACCAGCAACTCAGAAACAAAGTATAATACCTAAACCTGAAAGTCATATTTCAATATTGTAATTACTATACAGAAAACATCCCTCAGGAAATCACGAAAACCTATCTCCACACCTTCTCTCCATAAAAAGGCGCAACAAGGTCGCACCCGCTTTTCGGATATGTGGTTCCTGTGTACACTGTACTTAGTGGAACAAAGAATTTATCTGGATAACTTACTTCTTGAAGTAGATAGCCAATGGCACGCTTGTTGCTCTAAAGGCCGAATAAAGGCATTGTTCGTGTTCATCCGGAAACTTTTTCTACGGCTATAGGAAACGTATTCACTTTTTGATAAAGACGAGTCAAATATTTTCATCAGAACACGTATCAAAACGTGGTTCGTTCACAAATTTATTGGAGGAGTAGAATGCATCAGAAAAAATACATAATATCGATATTCACATTCATCGTATTCACCTGTTTCTTCTGCTTGATTAACCGAGATTGCTGGAGCAGAAACTATTCACCTAACGTTCACTGGGCATTTTGCATAGATACAAGTGGAAGTATGAAAACGAAAGGCCGTATGGATCTATTGAAATTAATTACAGAAAAGATAATAAATGAATTCATTGATGTTAATAAAAATATAATCAAAACCGGAGACAGGATAACCATTTTTTCTTTTGATGAACAAGTGAGATTAGAAGCAACCTCACTCTATCAAACCGAAAGTGATATTCTTCCAATTAGAGATAAACTAATAGAGATGAATAAGAGAAGCGGTAGTTTGACATTTATTTCCGAAGCCATTGTCCGGGCTACTGATTTTACAAGCAAATATAGTCAATTCTTTCACACAAACGCACTCTTTCTATTCACCGACGGAAAATCTGAACCGTATTCTGCTAAATGGCCAAAAGATAAGATCGAGGCAAGAAAAAAAAGAGATATGAACAATTTCAAGAAGATCTCACTATTTGGAAAAGATCATGCATTGAATGTCTGGCTGGGCGTCCTAAAATGGGAAGCATTTGATGATGCAAAATCTCTTGTTAAAAAAATGGGTGAAGGCGGCCATCTTGTCGATCTGACAGATTTCAATCGCCTGTCATTAGAGAAAGCCCTGGATAATTTTGCTCAAACGGTGAGATCCAGCGTTAAACTTTCTGATATCAAAGATATAGATTTTGGTACAATCCCCTATAAGAGTGCCTCACAATACCATAAGAATATCTCTTTTAACATACAAACTGATAAAATTAACGAACCTCCTTGCATAATTGGGCACATCAATTTTGATCCTGACAACCCTTCTGGGATTGCCCAAAAGTATCCTTTGGAAATAAAAACCTCCGAGGATAAAATGGTTTTGAATTTTAAAATGGCAAAATCCAACGAACTTAAACCCGGTACCTACAGAGGGAAATTAGATCTCTTCCCATCTCAAGTTCACTTTGGGACACTGGCAATCGAACCATCACAATTTGATGTGGAATTCAGAAAATCGGGCTTTTTGTCATTTTATATCTGGAGAGTCTTAATCGTATTTGCGATTGGCTTTCCGTTCCTCTTTTACTTAACAAGCAAAATCAAGAGAAAGATGCCCATAAGGGTATAATCCCAACAGATCCTTAATGGAAAGGAGACATTGACGATGTTAAGAAATCTTATATCAGCAAGTAACAAATTTTATGAGGACCAGGCACTAATTTTTTTGACCTTTGGAGGCTTTGGAAGATATGTGTTCTCTATTTTATGTCAGGAATTTAAGAGGCTTGGTATACCTGAAAACAAGGTAAATTTCCTGGCATTTGATACTGAAAAAACACACAGGGATCGTTTAGACCTTGAGCATGAATCAAAATACTTTATCCATCTAGATGAATTTGATGGAGATGTCTACATAGAAAATAAGGAAAACGAGGAGCTTAAAGAAGCCGTAAGTCACATACCAATAAATCTATTATGTGACATCGAAGGCGGCTGTAAAGGGGTTCCTGCCGTTGGTTTTGTTGCTTTTCATAAATATGACGATCTTATGATTACAAGGCAAGCTCTTCGCCTAATAGATGACGTCAGGGCAAAGAATCCCGGAAAAAAAATCAAACTGATACTTATTTCCGGAATGGGTGGATCGGTCAGCAACGGAATGACCATACCATTTTTATATAGAACAAGAAACAGGCTAAGGGAGAAGAAGATAAGAGTGGAAGTTTTCCTTGCAACGTCAGAAGGATATCTTGGCTTGCAAAACGTGCAGGAAGATGGCGTAGAAAGAAACTGCGTCGCTTCTGCCATGTTATGGGAATATGCCCTGGCAGGCAGGAATGGGTTGATATATCCAGGTAAGAATGGCTTAAGAGACAAGAGGATGTTTGATGGCAGAATAGCTCACAGGGTATACATCTTTTCTGGTGGCTCTGCCGAGACATCGTTGAAATACCACACCATAGCTTCAACTATTGCGCAGTGTATCTCAACTCTTGAAATAACAAAGGTCGGAAGCTATTTAGATGGTGATAGGGTCAATTATTCCGCTCATATACTTGAGCGGGAGTGGAAAGGAAAAAATGGAAATTCACATCCAACAGGTCTACTGACGATGAATGTGGCGGGTCTGAAAGGTGATTGTCTTCCACAGATATTTCATCTCCATGCTGTCAGGCGCTTTCTTGAGGACCTAATCAAACCACTTACCCACCAGGATGCGGAGAAAATAAAGGGTAAAGCGATCTCTTCCTTTTTGGAGAATAATCTAAATGAAGATGATATACTAGATCTGTTCAAAATCGAAATTCCAACGCTAACACGTGAAACCATAAATCAAGAGAGTGTATCCGAGGAAAATATCTACGAATTTTTAATGGACAAAATTGTTGAAATGCAGGAAAGTGCCGCTGAGGACTTTGAAAAGAAAAAGAAACTTGAAGAGGTGTCATTCTTTGTTAAAGAGGTGATTAACGCTTTTTCACAAAGAGGTGATGAAATAATCTTAAGGTCCGGAAACTATCTAAAAGGTGGCCTCCTCTTTTACGAAAAGTTAGCATCCCTCCTTGATGAAAAGATAACAAATGTGACTGAAAGCATCTCACAAGTCGAAAAGGAGCTTTTTGAAGGTACAAAACAAAAGAGTTTGAACAATCTATTGGAGAAACTTGCAACTGTAACAAAAAAGAAAAACAAAATAGGAGAATTTGTGGTAAAATTAGGCCAGTCACCAACCATTTCCCTGGTAAATCAAATAATAGATACCGCATCAAAGGTACAACAACAAAAAAGGGAAAAATATAACCATCTTCTATTACAGCATATTTACAATTCGTTATTTGAACTATTTCATGAAAAACAAGAGATATTGAAGAATGGTGTATATAGATATAACAAAATCATTTCACAAATAGACCGTGAGGTAGATAAGATAAAACGTGTGGGGCGGGGTGCTTTCACTTATAACAAATCAGAATTTGACAAACTTACAGAACACTTAATGGCAAGAATGTACTCAAAACTTGAGGTAATCTCTACCCAGAAGGTCATAGAACAATCAGGCTTGCCAATACTCGAGAATGAAACGCTTGAGGAAAAAGAATATCTTGCAACACTCTTAAGAATCATTCAGCCTGACTTGAACCAATTAACCAGACTTGTGGATAACCTGTTCTGTAAAGATCAAATGGTGCATGACTATGTGAAAACGATGCTTGATCAGTTCTTTATGACGGTCAGATTGGATCGTGATAGGTTCCCCACTTTAGAAACGAGCCAATCCTTTTTTGTGATGTGTACAAAGAAGTTTTACGAGAAATATAAGGATGATTTGTTCGAAGCTTACAGCCATATAGAGACCGAGAATCCCTTCAATGTTATTGTTACAAAACATGAGGAGGGATTTCCATTTATTGCTATAAGCTATTTACACCGCATAAATGAAGAGTTTAAGGAACTTCATGCTCATGGCAAATCATCCCTTGGACATATTATGGGTGATTTGGATAACAAACTACCACTTCTTCACGCCTAATTGAGTGTTCACCTTTGAGGGCAATGAATAAGACCAAGACGAACATGGACAACTTGATAAAAAAAATCGAACAGATACCTACCATTCCGATCATTTGCCAAAGAATTATAGAGATTTCTGGAGACGAAAAAGCCCCTTTTAAAGATTTTGTAGGAATTATCGAAAAAGACCAGGCATTGGCCGCAAAGATATTAAGAGTTGCAAATTCGGCTTTTTATGGTTTCTTGAGCAGGGTAAGCTCTCTTGAACACGCTTTGGTCGTGTTGGGTATTAATGAGGTAAAATCCATTGTACTCGGTTGTTCCGTATACAATTTCTTTTCCCAGAGTGAAAGTGATGCCTTTAACCGCACACGATTCTGGAAACATGCCATCATATGCAGCCAGGTTGCCAGGTTATTGGGGATACATTTCAATACACGAAATGATGATTCCCTCTTCCTTGCCGGGCTTATCCACGATATTGGAAAGGTAGTCCTTGATCAATATTTTCATGAGGAATTACTGCAAATCATCGAATATCTCTCCTTGACCCATACCACCTTCAGTAAAGCAGAAAAAGAGATCCTTGGGACAACCCACTATCAAATCGCAGCAAAACTCCTCAAACAATGGAGATTTCCTGAGCAGGTTATCATGCAAATCTTGTATCATCATGCGCCATGGCACGATAAAAACTATGGGACAAATACTATCATTATATACCTTGCAAATGTTCTCACAAAATTGGCGGGTCACCCATGCCATCCCGAGGAAAAACAGATCGATCTCCATGAATTTGCGAACTCATCAGAGGTCGATTTCATCATCAAAAGTGGATTCGACCTCGATTATGAAACAACTAAAAAGCTCATAAGTGACATTCAGGAATTTATACTCGTGGAGACCAACAATGTGATGAGACTCTTTGGATGATAATGTGAAGGAGGCATAGGAGAAGCGGTTCTGTGGTGAACAGATTAGAGGCGGAGGCCCTCATGGAAAATATGCACCCGGTGAGGATCGACGGTCAGGGGGATGACCTGGCCCGGCTGGAAGACAGCATCCTTGGGCACGCGCACCGTCAGGCCCTCCTGACCGAGACGGGCATGGACGTACTTCTCCGAGCCCACGTTGCTGAGCATCTCCACCCTGGCCTGTAGGGCCATGGCCCTGCCCTGCCCGATTTCGATGTCCTCGGGACGGATGCCCAGCTCCACTTCGCCTTCCTTTAGATTGAGCTGAAGCCCCACGAGATCCAAGGAGAACCCAGACCCCTGGAAATGGGGCCGACCATCTTTGCACATGAGCCTTCCTTGATAAAGGTTCATCTCCGGTGATCCGATAAAGGTGGCCACAAAGGTGTCTGCGGGGTACGAGTAGATGGTCTCGGGCCGATCGATCTGGCGCACCTTCCCATCACGCATAACCACCACCCTGTCACCAAGGGTCATGGCCTCTACCTGGTCGTGGGTGACGTATACGATGGTACCCTTGATCTGGCGGTGCAGGCGCTTGAGCTCCAGCCGGACGCTGGACCGCAGGCGGGCATCCAGGTTACTCAATGGCTCGTCGAGCAGGAAGAGCCTGGGCTGGCGCACCAACGCCCGACCCATGGCCACCCGCTGCCTCTGGCCACCCGAGAGTTCCCTCGGTTTTCGATCCATGAGGTCCTCGATCCCCAGGAGGCGGGCCGTTTCCAGGACCCGCTTGTGTATATCGGGCTTGGGGACCGCGCGCATGCGAAGCCCGAAGCTCAGGTTCTGAGACACCGTCATGTGTGGATAAAGGGCATAGCTCTGGAAGACCATGGCCACATCCCGCTCCCGAGGGGCGAGTCGGTCCACAGGTTGACCGTCCAGCAGCACCGTACCCTCGTCCTGGGGGATCAGGCCGGCGATAATATTGAGCAGCGTGCTTTTGCCGCAGCCCGAAGGCCCCAGGAGCACGCAGAACTCGCCGTCCTCCACGTGCAGATCTACCCGGGAGAGAGCCACGATGTTGCCAAATCGTTTGTTAATTGCTTTCAGGGTGACAGATGCCATGTTCGTGTTTTCGGCATCCTTCATTCCTCGGTTTACACTTTTCAAGAATGCGGGCGCCAAGAGATAAATTCTTTTGTTCGTACTTTTTGGTGTCAGGTGTCAGGTGTCAGGTGTCAGGTGTCAGGTGTCAGGTGTCAGGTGTCAGGAGCGACA
>JAQYWL010000245.1 GCA_030145035.1 Desulfobacteria bacterium
AATAATAGAGAAAGTGAGGAGTGTTATATTTACTGACAGGTGTTATTTCGCATTTATCTGATGCCGAATTGCTGCACATTGGAGGCAAAATAAAACGGATTTTACCGGTTCAGCTCCACATTGTCCGGCAAGCTGCAGCAACGCTCTATTTTTTGTTTGACTTGAAAGCCGATGGACAGGATAAAATTGCGAACTTAAGAAATGCCTTTGATTCTTTCGTAATTGTGGCAGTACGAGTATGATCTTTTTTTTCTTGAAGATGAGAAGCGCAGTTTAAGTCGTAGCTCTGCGAGGGATGTGAATGCCTAATTTCTTTATGAGCAGATAAACGTACGGCCGGCTGACTCCCAAAGACCTTGCGGTTTGAGAAATATTATACTGGTGCTCGCGTAGGGCCGATTCGACCAACTCTTTTCTCAGCTTCTTATCGGCAGCTTTAAGCTTTGACGGCTTATTCGTCTCTTGCGGAGATTCTAGTTCCAGATCTTTAGACCTTATCCATTCGTCTTGAACGACAACGGCTCTCCTGACCCGGTTGATCATCTCTCTGACATTCCCGGGCCAGGCATGTTCCCGAATCACATCTAAGGCTTCTGGCGTAAAGCCTTTGCACTTCCAAGCCCGCTCCATTTTTATTTTTTTCAGAAAATAATGTGCCAGGATAATCTTATCTTCTCCCCTTTCGCGCAAGGGAGAGAGCTGAATAGTGAAAACTTTGATTCGGTGATAAAGGTCCGATCGAAAACGTCCCTCGGCAACTGCCTGTTTAAGGTCGCTGTTCGTAGCCGTGATAATTCGGACATCAACCTGCACACTGTTTTTGGAACCGATAGGTTCAACCATTTGAGTTTCTAAAAACCGAAGGAGTTTAGGTTGTAAACTCGGCGGGAGTTCCCCGATCTCGTCCAGAAAAAGCGTCCCTTTATGGGCATACTCGAACTTTCCCTTCCTAGCCGCATAAGCCCCTGTAAAAGCTGCCTTCTCGTGTCCGAAGAGCTCCGCCTCGATTAGCGATTCTGGGATAGCAGCACAATTAATGGCTATAAAAGGCTTATCTTTTCGGAGGCTTCTTTCGTGAAGGGCGCAGGCGGTGAGTTCTTTTCCCGTTCCGCTTTCTCCCAAGATGAGAACCGGAAGGTCCGTGGGTGCCACTTTCCGGATCAAAGAGTAGACCTCTTTCATGGCCTGGCAGGTTCCCACAAACTCTTCTATTTCCTGAATCTCGGGTACGCTTTTCTTAGAAAGAGCATCATCCTCGACAAAGCGGGAAATCTTCCGCAAGTCATAGATGTTGATAGCGCTTAATCTTACTCTTAACTTTCGAAGTAGCAACTCCCTTTCCCAGTAGGATAAATAATCTTTGCTTAAAAAATTCAGGTCCCAGCCACATCGTTTGCACTTTCCAGGCCATGAATCAAATGATTGACCACAATATGGGCAACATTTCTGCTTAACCAAAAAGTCACGGATGTATACCCAGATCTTCAGAAGATCCCCACGGCTAATTCCGACGAAGCGGATACCAAGCCTCTCATGTGTATTCCACACCACTTCCCCGGTAGTTATCAATTCTCCTGCAGTCTTAAGTGAAATCCCCATGCTGATAGTAGAGCCCGGGGTGCTCTGAGAAGGAAATATCGCTTCGGCAGAACCAAGACCGACGCCCCCCAAACCTATATTTTTCAAGGCGACGGCATGCTTCGTGCCCTTGGTGTCAATGATTGATGCCTTTATTTCCGTACGCATACGTGGAGTTAGACGAGCCATTAGATATTTTCCTTTCGGCATAGCCTTTTGGCAGTCCCAACTTCCCTCCACTCCAACGCGACAAATTCAGCACCTTAGATGTCATTTTGGTGGAAGATCGCCTTTCGGGGGCCGAGATAATGGATCGCCTGGGCGCACAACTCCTTGCCTGTGCCTGTTTCCCCGCAGATGAAGACAGTCGCATCGCATTGAGCCACGATGGGGATTTGCTTTATTTCCTCGCGGAAGGAAAGGCTTTCTCCAAGAAATTGTAGACTATTTGGCAGCTGCCGAAACGCACTTAGCATTTTTCAGAGCCTACGAAATACTCTCAACCAGAAACGCCTGCCGGAGCTCCTACCCAGATTAGCTCAGTCAGACAGCACAACCTTTCTCCGGAATCAGTACAATTACAGGCAGAATCTTCGGTTTTCACAATGCCGATGATGTGTGCCGTTCCTGAAATGGACTGAAAATACTCTGATGATTCTCTCGGTAAGTACCTATATCGAAATCAAAGGTGGGCACAGCCAGCTTAGTTTGTTCTCTTTTATGCAAGACTGTGCAGGTTCAATTTTCCTTAGATTTTTAGGTGCATAGCTTACGCCGAACGATAATGAGACAAGAAAATTTTGGGTAAATAACTTCCACATTGGAAAGAATCCACCGATTATGGTTGTTGGGTCTGCAAGAATCGTGCAAGTTCAATGTGTTGGAAGTTTTCTTTAGATTTTCGGCTGGTTAGCTTACGCCGAACGGTAATGAGACAAGAAAATTTTGGGTAAATAAGTTCCACATTGGAAAAAAATTTCCACTTTTGAGCAATGCAATACCCACGACAAATTCAGAGCATTAAGAGCATATCTTGTATTTATAGTTAGTTAGCCTGTAGAACACCAAGAGCCAGCCCCAAACTATTGGGTCTCTGAGATTACGGATTTTGTAGGGGTTACTTTTTTGTGATGAGAAGAGGTGGAATGCCCTGAAGGATCGCTTTATAGAGTTCAGGGTTTTTGGAAGAAGGTAAAAAGAACAGCCGGAGGTATTTCAATATATCCATCGCTATTAAGACAACTGCTAATACCCTGTGCGGGCGATATGCGGGACGTCCTTAAATAACTAAATAAGCTGTGGAGTTACTGAATTATTTAAGGATGTCCATCATGTCCACCTCATGTCCACGACACCAGCGAAAGGGAAAAAATGGCAATATTGCCCAGGGCATGGATCGTGATGGGAACCATCAAGTTTCCTTCCACCTCAGTAAACGTGTCGTGACGGCCTTGTCGGAGTCCGTGGTGATGGTTGCAGCATTGTCCGAAAAGGGTTGAAATTCTTCGTCCCCTTTGATAGCAATCTAGTATTGGAGATAGCTCGAAAGTGACAACTGTATCACCGGGAAAATCTAAGTACGACCATTCGTGAATAATCTGTGCCAAAGATGTCCTAATATTCTATTGGTAGGCTACCTTGGTGAGTAAAAATACAGATAAGGCAATTGATCTCAAAATCTTGAAAATCGATGCCCACTACATCAAAGCTCGCTATAAAGACGACAGGTTTAACGCAAGGATTTACAATTCCAGAACCGCAAATGCTCTTTTAAAGGACACTCAAGAGGTTCTTGAATGGTTTACAAAAAATCTGAAATTGAAAACATCGTTTTGAGTCTAGTCAAAGAACTCAAGGGACTGATTCCTGTGGAACGGGCCATTCTTTTTGGCTCTTATGCTTATGGAAAGCCAAACAAGGCCAGCGATATTGACATCGCAGTGATTTCACCAAAATTCAACAAAATGAGCGATGTCAAAAGGATAATGCTATTGTCGGATTGTGCGAGAAGGGTTAAGACCCCTCACATTATTGATATTGATCCTATTGGTTTTACAAAAGAAGAATTGGAACAATCTGACTATTTTGAATTGGGGGGCGAGATTCAGGAAAAAGGGGTTACAATATATCAGGCAAAAAGCTGACGGCGTGCAAATACCGGCCATAAATTGAAGATCTGCAGATCTCGGCTTGAAGTCGTGTCAGGTAAGCCAGTACAAACTGTACGCTGCCGGTCATTAAGCCTTTTTCAATGCAAATCTCCTGTCTATCCTGTTTCAAAGCATCGCCCTGAACTCCAACTGCACAAAAAAAGGGGAGGCAAGATTGCCTCCCCTTTCTGTGTCAGATGCCAGAAGATATGGCTATTCTGCTCTCTTTGACCTCACCAAGCCCACAAAGCCTGCCGTGATCAGACCCAGCACCACCCGGCCTGTAGCCAATTCTGGCCCTTTTAGTGGTAGTCATTAACTGTCCTGCGTGATTTCGTGCCACTGCTGGAGGCTTGTGAAGTAGAGGCCCATCCTTATTTGAGCTATATCTACCTTCTTCACCTTTGCCAGCATGGCCTGGTAGGCTGTCAGTTGAGGCCGGTAGTGTTCGGCCTCCTGTCTTACAAATTCAGCTTCCGCCTGCCCGGCCACGGGCCGTGAGGTCTTGAAATCAACAATCCACCAACGGTCTCCGTCTTGCTTGACAAAGTCGAGGATACCCGTCCGGATCTTGCCTGGCTGGCTCACGGCCTCTATGGCGTATTCGCTTTCCCCGTCAGGGCGTGTGCGGTCAAGTAGCCATTGGAAAAATGGCTCCTTCCGGCAGGCCGTTACCTCATCCGCAATCTCTTGCGCGACGGCAGTGGCCGTGTCCGGGTTCATCCCCTCGGCCGCAAGGGCAGTGGCGATCCTTTCGGTTTCCGGGAACTCTCTGCCGTGCCAGAGGGCTTCGATAAGCCGATGGGTTATGGTTCCTCTTATAGCGGCGTGCTCTGCCGGTTCGGTCTCGCCCCTTGCAGCATCTTGTGCATACAGAGAAGTATCTGCGAGTTCGGAGGGCGATTCAATAAGATAAGGGAGTGGCTGGGCCTCAAAGGGCAGAGGGTCTGGCAGTGGCTGGAGCTGCTTAACCTTTTCCCGGGCAACGGTTGAACCGGGGGGATTGAAAAAGGTAGAGATCATGTCCCCGTCATGATTGGTTGTGTGTGTCAGGATCCAGGCCAATGGGGAGTCTTTGGGGGCTTTTAGGCTACCTGCGGCATTTGTTGCCAGGCCGCTTAAGAAAAGCTCCTTCCTGGCACGTGTTATCCCTACGTAGAGGAGTCTCCTGGCCTCGCCCACTTTGCGACCATTGGCCAGACGCTTTAATACGCGATAGCCCGGATCGGGTTCACCCAGCCTCCGGTCAGGGCCCATGGCAATAAGTGGGAGCCCCGGCGGCTCTGAGGATCGTTCCAACAGATAGGGTGGGTGCTGACCGACAGCGAGTGGTCGCCAATCCAGAAAGGGGAGAAAGACAACATCAAACTCGAGTCCTTTTGCCCCATGTACGGTCATCAGGTCTACCGGAGCACTTGCTGCATCCGGAGACTCAGGGGTATAGAGGGTCTCGAGGGTCGAATCGAGACGCAAAAGGGTTTCCTCAGGGATCCCCGTTTCAATTGATTCCAGTACCTCAAGGAACAAACGGCAATTGGC
>JAQYWL010000102.1 GCA_030145035.1 Desulfobacteria bacterium
CGGATCGACCAGGGTGCGTTCGTGGCTGTGATGGGGCCGAGCGGGTCGGGCAAATCTACATGCATGAATATACTGGGCTGCCTGGATACTCCCAGCGCCGGGGCCCACCTGTTTGAAGGCGTGGACGCTGGAAAACTGTCCCGCGACCAGCGTGCGCTGTTACGCCGGAATTATCTGGGGTTTGTGTTTCAGGGCTTCAACCTCCTCAACCGCACCTCGGCTCTGGAAAACGTGGAACTGCCCTTGATCTATCGCGGCACACCAACCGGGGAGAGGCGAGCGTGCGCCCTTCGAGCCCTTGAAGCGGTCGGGCTTAAAGGATGGGAAACACACACGCCAAGCGAGCTGTCCGGTGGGCAGCAGCAACGGGTCGCCATCGCCCGCGCTATCGTTACGAACCCCAAGGTTCTGCTGGCCGACGAGCCCACTGGCAACCTGGATTCCGCTCGCAGTCGTGAAATCATGGAGGTGCTTGCTGCATTCAACAGTGAGCGCGGCATCACGATCGCGTTGGTGACCCATGATGCCGATATGGCGGCCTACGCAAAACGAATCATTCGCTTCCTTGATGGAATTATCGACTCTGAGGAGCAAAACGGGGGAACTGCTTGATGTTGAGGGAAACGGTTTCACTCGCCTTGCGGGAAATCCGCCGCAATGTCTTGCGCTCGTCGCTTACAATTCTGGGCATCGTGATCGGTGTTGCCGCCGTCATCACCATGGTGACCCTGGGCGGCGGGGCAACCGCGCAGGTGGCTTCCGATATCGCCAAACTGGGGACCAATTTGCTCCAGGTTAGACCCGGCCAAGCACGTCGTGGTCATGGCGGCACACGCTCAACAGGTGACATGTTTAAGGAGGACGACGCCGAAGCCATTGCCCGGGAGATCTCGGGACTTGCTGCGGTAGCGCCGACCGCATCTCAGACTACACAAGCTATTTTCGGGAACAAAAACTGGTCTACCGCGACTACCGGCAGCACCAATTCTTATATGCAGGTCCGGGACTGGCCGCTTGAAAACGGACGCCAGTTCACCAGCGGCGAGCTACGGGCCGGCAAGGCAGTGTGCATCCTGGGCGCTACTGTGCGGAAGGAACTCTTTGGGGGCCAGAATCCTATAGGCGCTACGATTCGCCTGGGAAAGTTTTCCTGCCAGGTGATTGGTGTGCTCGAGTCCAAAGGGCAGTCCAGCTTCGGTACGGATCGGGACGACTTCGTGCTTATTCCTTTGCGCACGCTTCACCGGCGCATCACGGGGAACACGGACGTGAGCCGCATCTACGTCTCAGCACAGGATGGGGTATCAACCAAGAAAGTCGAGCAGGATGTCGAGCGACTGATGCGCGAGCGTCGGCACATTGCATCGGGCAAAGAAGATGATTTCCATGTCAGAGATATGCAAGAACTTGTCAGCACCATGACAGGGACAACCCGCGTGCTTACTGGACTGCTCGGGGCAGTGGCGGCGGTGAGTCTCCTTGTTGGCGGGATCGGCATCATGAATATCATGCTGGTCTCGGTGACGGAAAGAACGCGCGAGATTGGCATCCGGCTTGCCGTTGGCGCCCTGGAACGGGATGTGCTGATGCAGTTTCTGGTCGAGGCCGTGGTGCTCTCTTCCTTAGGCGGGGTGATTGGCATCGTCCTCGGGGTCGCGGCGGCCGCCATCGGAGCTCGTCTTCTTGCTGTTCCCTTCATCTTTGATCCGGGCATTGTCGTCATCGCTTTTGTATTCTCTGCTGCGGTGGGCGTCATCTTCGGCTACTTTCCGGCCAGACAGGCCGGACAAATGGACCCGATTGAAGCGTTGCGTCACGAATAGCCCTGCCACCCAACATCAAAACCAAGGCTATAGATTTCCATTCACGAAAACACGAAAGTACGAAAACACGAAATAAGCCGTGGTACTACAGCGACACTTTCTGACATTCTGCTTGGAAGCTGGCATTGTCTCCATCCCGAAACTCGAGAGCTGTGAGCACTAATAGCACGGGAGTTAAGGCGTAAGCCTTTTATGCGGAGGGCTTAGCTAACCCATGAAAATAAAATCCTTACGGCCCGCCCTGGCGCTTCGACTTATAATAAGCTACCAGGCCACTAATTCAGGCCCGCCCTGGCGCGACGTGCTTAAATTAATCTACTAAGCTTATAATCCCGGTCTGGGTCAGGGTCTGGGCCAGGGATTAACTCCAAGTGCTATTTGGACGTATAGGAATAATTATGGGAATTCTTAGTATTTCACAAGCTTATTGTAAGAGTAAGAATGTCGTTGTAGTACTAGAAATCGGGTTCTTAACGTTTTTTTCGTGCTTTTAATCTTTCGTGCTCCTACCCGCCACCCGCCTGCCAACGCCTGAGACAGCATTGAGCTTATGTGCCGCCATTGCCAAAGATGCTAGCATGTAGGCTCGATGCGGTACGTGGCGCTGGCAGGCGGGTTCGTGATAATTCTTTCCTCATTTTTCACGGAATCAGCCATGTAGCGCTCAACCTATTTTCATCCCAATCAAATCGAGCCCGCCAAGATATCAATTCATTTTTTCCTCCAACGTGGTATAGAGATTCTCAATGAACAAAGAAAAGCATAAGATGACGATGATTGAGAAGGCGAGAGAGTGTGATAATTGTCTATGCTGGTTGAAGTATTGTGACGCTGAGTGTTGTAAGGGATTCCAATGCCCTATTGGACCGGACACTGGGACATGGATTAAGGATGGTGTGTTTAAGATCCGTGTACCGATAAACCCTGACAAGAAATGGTATTTTGAACTACATGGTGTGCAGGTTGACGATAACTTGCTTAATATTCCCGAAGAGCGTTGTGAGTTTTTGCCACGGCTTGTAACCGTTCATATGTCGTGTGAGCTTCTAACGAAGGATAATCTTTGTGTCGGCCATCCTGACAACAAGCCTGAAATCTGCAAAGGGCTCACACTGGAGACAACAAAACAAGCGTTGCCAATGGATGCAGATGCGGCTGAAGAGGGCTATCGCCTAACCCCTAACTGCCTGTTTAACTTTAGGAAGTGAGGAGCAAGCATTCAGAATCCGTGACAAACACCTGCCTTGCTGGTAGCCTGCCTAAAAAATATAGCACTGATCGTTTTTGACCCTAAACAAAGGGATGCCATGAATTGAATACCAAGACCCCGTTTCTCCTAAAGAGAGCGGGGTTTTGTGCTTTTTTGGATAACTGGAGGTTGGATGGAAAAACTGAGTGTCATGGAGCCAGGTCGAGGAAAAAGAAGTTTTGGGGTTTCGATATGCTTTTGAAATCGCAACATTTCGGATAGTTACGATTCTGGCAAGAGATCAATCGCGGAGAGGGAGAGTCAACTTCAATATCTTGTGGCCTTTAAGGGCAGTACGACACACGTAGATTTCTATTCGCTAACTTGGTAGGGTGGGCTCTGCCCACCAATTCGTTTGGAGAAAAAATTTGCTGCTGATTTGCATAGTCCAACGCACATAAGATGTCAAACTATCGGAGGGCACGAGGAGGCAATACCTATTTCTTTACGGTGGTAACGTACCAACGGCAGCCAATTCTTTGTCTGGAATACTCAAGGCTGCTGCTCCGAGAGGTTGTCGATCAGGTGCGCAACAATCATCCTTTTTCTATCGACGCATGGGTATTGTTGCCAGACCACATGCATTGTATCTGGAGATTGCCGAAGGGAGATCGTGATTATTCATTGCGATGGGCTTTGATTAAGAAAGAGTTTACGAAGAGGGCAAAATTGTGGCTCGATATACCGGAGCCAAATCTGTCACGCATGAAACACAGGGAACGTACCGTTTGGCAAAGGCGTTATTGGGAGCACATGATAAGGGATGAAGATGATTTTTCAGCCCATTGTGATTACGTACATTACAACCCGGTGAAGCACGGGTTGGTGAATGCGCCCAAAGATTGGCCGCATTCGACATTTCATCGTTACGTAGACAAGGGTTTGTATTCAGAAGACTGGGGAGCAACACCAATAGTATTGACACCCAATATTGGCATGGAGTGAAGGGACAATGGTGGGCACAGCCCACCCTACGTACTTTGCTCAGTGCCATTGCAGGTTACCTCCTTCGAGCATGGACATCATAGGTTCAGACGAGTTACCGAGAGATTTCCCGGAACTCCCATAGACGTCCGAGAATCCATGACCAAGAGAAAATGCAAAGCCAAGAACAGAGCGGGAAAGCCTTGTGGCAACTATCCGATGAAAGATTGAGACTACTGTTGGATCCACAGAGTTTGGCGTGGAGAAAGACCATTCTGGCAGAATCCCGGTTTCTTCGTTCCCGTGTTGATAGCTCTTGGCATATTTGCCTTCCAACTGGTTACTGGCCCCACCAAACAAAACCAACAGCAAATGCTCAATAAGCAAGACGAACAGCTAACGAAGACCGAAGAAATCAAGGATACCGTCACTAGTTCTGCTGAAAAAGTGCTAGAAGATCAGAAGAAAATAATAGAAGAGATCAAATTAATTTACGCAAGCATAGCCGGCAAGAAACTCACCCCAGAAGATGTGGAAAAGCAAGCAGAAAAGACGTTTGAAATAGCAAGAAACCACAATGCCAACTTCTTGTTGAAAGAAGGTTATGAAGAGAAGGGCAGTATTTTATCTTGGTTCAGCCCAATGTGGGATGGAAGAAATATCAGGAAATTTTACCTATCTGATTTTGTAGGACGGCCAGACAAAGACAGAATCTCCGTTTTCATTGACGGAAATGATTTAGTCTATCAGGTCCTAACTTCAGAAAGAAAGACAGAAGCCCTCAAGTTGGATATCAGTAAATGGAAAAAGGATAAGCCACAACTTATTTGTGTCCAATGGGATACCAACAGAAATTGGATGGAAATCATGGTCGCAGAAAAAGATTTGGGTTCTCCATTGCAGACAAAGGAGAAAACTGTGGCAAATCTCCATTTTGACAAACTGGGGCCTTTGTTTTTTATGGGAATTGACTTTGAAGGCAAATACCCTGCTAAACTGAAAAAAGGAAGAGCAGTTCCAGAAAGCTACAGCATTTCACATCAAGCGAAAAGAGGGGGGTGGAAAGAATACAAGGAATGACTAAAGAAATACAAATATTCGGACGACTCGATCTCTTTTCCCACAAAACCGAGAGAACCAATTCAGTCCTTCATCTTCCTTCTCCCAACTCAATAAACAGGCTAAAGAACTTGATTCGTAAACGCCGAAAATGGCTCCGCCCCACTTGGATAGAAGTTGCAATAACTGCTATAAATGGAAACAATTTAAGCGCCCGAATTTTTCAGGTTTCTAAAAGAAATCACAACTTCTTCCCGCTGAAAAGCGGGTGGTTTTCAAGGCAATCAACCACCGTTCCAGCCCAAATTCCTCGGTTCCATCCCTGAAAACGCTCATCCAGTCTGCCAGTTGAGTGACATACACGCCAAAAGCTTGACAAAATTTGTGATTTCCATTAGAGATCTATAACGAAATGGATTGGTTGGCGAGTGTAACTGTTGGCAAGTTGTATTTACCTGCGGGCTGTTGTCATACAATTTAACATATGCTAACTCTTTCTTAATCGAAAAGGGGGTAAAATCTCCAAAGAATAGGACCGCGATCAGAGCAATGGCAGATGAATTTTGGGAACATTTTCTTTGGTTAATGAAAACTGAAAATTTGAAAGGGAGATGAAAAAGGATGAAACAGAAAAAAATCAAACCCATCGGAGGGCTTGCGTTGTTGTTCTTTCTGGCCATGAGCGTGGGCTGCTCTGCAATCCGCACGATGACTTATAGTCCGATCACGGCAACCGTGAGCCCAACACTTCACCCTACTATCAGGGTAGAACAAGCAATCTCTCCCCCACATGCGCTTCTTGTAACAGCGACGAAGCCAGGCCGGCTTGAATTTGTAAATGTTGATCTACCGTTGCCACTGGGAACCGCGGCACCAAAAGTCGTGGGGGTGAAGGTCTGCTACCAGATTGAAGCATCAAATCCCGGCTCGACTTATATTACACAGACCCGCTTGACTGAGATGACCACACCAAATGAAGCTCCTATCATGGTGGACGATCCTACCGATCAAACAGCGCTTGGGCCGACATGCTATGTTGTCGATAACTTCTCGGTGTCTCCCTGTGGGTCAGTCGTGCTGGGCCTCGGGGTAGTATTTGGAAGTACTGATGATAAGATCCTGATAGGGGGTATCACCTTAATGTTTGGTCAATGAGAGCACCCTACGTGGTCTGACCTTGGCAATCATCGTACTTATCTGATGCGTGACTAGACGATTACTGCTATAACGCTAACCTTTTGAAAAAGCTCACTTTTTTAGGTTGCTGAATGAGATCTTGACTTTTGCCCAGGGAAAGCACCTTATCCTTGGGTCAACACAGTCCGACTCCAGCCTGAATTTTTCGGTCTCACGCCTGATAACACCCATTGAGAATATCGGTTGACCGAAATCTGGAGAAAACAGACGCTGTCCCTTGTAATTTCAATCGATCAGGGCAATAGCCTCTGTGACCCCGGCATCCTTCACAAGCCCTCTAGCCCAGCAAAGTAACCTTGAACTACAAAATATGGCCAAGCTTTTTCTTTGACACACTACTGTATTTTCCCTATACTCGCCCCACAAAAAAGCAAGTCCATATCAATTAAAAGAAGGAGGATCTATGATGAAGAGAACTCTTTTCGGGTGGATGATCGGGACCCTCGTTTTGTGCGCACTGGTTGTGTTTAGCAGTGTTGCCCTGTCTGCCGAATTCTCAGCTGACCTAATCCAGAAAACAGCCGGCATGACCACCAAGGGCAAAGTTTATATAAAAGGCAATAAGATGCGTATGGAGATGGATACGCCTGCGGGCAAGTCCATCAACCTAATGGACATAGGTACAGGTTTGATGCAAATGCTCCAGCCCGAACAAAAAATGTATTTTGAAATGGAGACCCCTGAGGCTGGTGTTGTTAAGACCGACGAGGCGCTTGACAAAATTGCAGACAAAAAGCACGTGGGAACAGAGAAGGTGAACGGGTATAAATGCGACAAGTACGAGATCATTTACCATGATAGGAGCCTGGGTAAGATGAGCCAATGGTTTTCCAAGAAACTGAACTATCCCATTAAGATCATCTATAATGGGCCTCAAGGTGAGATGGTTGTCGAATATAAGAACATCAAACAAGGCAAGGTAGATAGCTCCCTGTTTGAGATTCCTCCCGGTTACGAGAAGATGAAAATCCCGGGCATGGGTCGCCCCTCTTATTAATGTCGTATGCCGTTTTGAGAATTGAGGACAGTTATGGATTCCTGCCTTAGCCCTTCTTTCTCGTCTGCACGAACGTCCCTGCCCTCGACCCTTAGATCACCTGACCCGTTTTTCCTGCAGTTTTTCCATCTTCTGGTATCCGATCACATCTTTTTTTCGCACTTGTCGTGGGGGCCACAATTGCGGAGCGCAATCATGCCCGGCTCCGGACCGTATTCAAAGGTGAGTCTCAGGTTTTTTGTAGCGTAGGTGATGAATACATCATTTCCACCC
>JAQYWL010000441.1 GCA_030145035.1 Desulfobacteria bacterium
AACACATGGGCGCAAAGGTTCCGGTGGTAACGACATCCACTTCGCGGGCCGTTTCGACGGGGCCATTTTCTTTCAGGATGTCAATAATTTCTTCAGCCGTGACCACAACGACCTTGCCGTCCCTAATCTTCTCGTTGATCTGCTGGTAGGTCTTTTGGACTTTATAGTGTTTCATTGCTTGTCTCCCGGTGTTTCAAGTGCCTAAAGTTTAATGCCAACCCAATGCCACTATTCAGTAATAGTGCCCCACACTCGCCTTAATAACTTTAGCTCACTTTAGCTCACTCTGTCTGTTTAATCTCTTTGAGCTTATCCGTCACATTGTGTTTTATCCAATTTGGGTCCCACCATTCTAGGGGATTAACAAAGGTATGGCTAACAATCATCGCATAATGGAGATGATCGCCTCCGGCCAACCCTGTAGTCCCTGTAAAACCGATTACATCTCCCCTGGAGACCACCTGATCTCTTGCAACCTCGATTCGGCTGAGATGTCCGTACATGCTAAAAAGGCCGAAACCATGATCCAAAAGGACCGTGTTACCATAAATACCTAAGTATTTGGCAAATGCAACACGTCCATTGTTGGCAGCAGGCACTCGCGAGCAGGCGGTGGCGGCCAGATCTATTCCAAGATGAACTTGTTCATCCACAGTTCTGCCGTTGTACTTATATGTGCGATGGTCGGCAAACCCAGCCTGTCGGGCAGAGCGTGGAAGCCTGAGAAACGGACCCTCCCAGTACTGCTTGGCCTCGCTTTTTTTGCAGGCATTTTTCAGGGTCGTGTTACTGGCCTGGCGTAGCTCCCGGTTGATCGCTATGAATTTGTCAATGAGCGATGCTGAAGGATCTTCTATCCTTATGGCACGCTCAAACTCAGGAATCTTCCGCCCGAGAAAGACATCCGAGATAATGATAGCATCCTGTTTGAAATTCCTTGGATTGATATGATAGGCAAATCCGGCCCGGCCCGTATTGCCAGCCGGGTCTGTAGCCCTCAAATAGAGCTGTGATTCCGGTCCTTCATCATAGGGTATGGCAAAAAAGGCTATGTAGAGATTGGGATCGCTGAAGAATCCAGTATGGCCCGGAAAAAAAGTATCGGCTACCTGGACACCATTCACAGCGCCGGGTTTAGACATTCGGTAGATGGCTAATCCAGCGCCCCCTTGATTGAGATTGTGGGCGTGGGTCAGGACGTCAATGGTCGGCGGCCGTGTGTCGATCAAGGTCTTGTATTCCGCATAAGTCCGATTTCCAGCCCACCAGCCTCGATAAGAATAGTCCCACACAGCGGTCCTGAGTAGCGCCTCTCCATCGGAAAGACCGAGTGCATCCGCATTGATCTCAATGGAAACGCGTTGCTTTTGTACCACACCCCCTCGCAAGAAGCCCCTGGAAGGAAATGCCTTATCAAGAAGGATCCTTTCCTTTCCCTGTTGAAGAATTGCTATCCATACCCTCCGGAGCCCGCTTTTTTGATCAGACGCATACCCTTTCAGGGTGTAAGATATGCCTATGGCATGTATGGGACTCTCTATTTGAAATACGGGCATTTCCCCTTCAAGCCTCATGACGATCATCCGTGCCAACGGAATCGCCAGCCCGCACAAAAGAAGTGCAATCAGAATATATAGAGGCTTTGAAAGCTTAGATTTGTTCTCGGCCATAAATTATATTCCAGTATTCCCTGCGGGGCGGCGGCCAATTAGGACGAAGCCCCTTGTATAGTATAGGAATTTTCTTTTTAAGCGGCGAAGCCGCTTTACATAAAATCGCGCAGCGATTTTATAAATTGAAGTGGACCTTAGCAGTTCGTCATTAAAGAATCAAGGTTGTTTTCTTATGCTGATTCTTGACATTTGCTGGAACGTAAGTTAGGATTTTTTTAATAAGCTTCGAGATGCTTTGAATGAGACACATTGTTAACGTGGGAAAAATTGCCATTGGGCAGGAAAATCCTCTGGTCTTGATTGCAGGACCGTGTGTGATCGAGACCTTTGATGCCACCATGGAGACAGCGGCCTTTCTGAAGGATCTAACCGATGAACTTCAAATCCCTTTCGTATTCAAAACCTCTTTTGACAAGGCTAATAGGACCTCGCTCAGTTCGTACCGTGGGCCGGGGTTGTCCAAAGGATTAGAGATCATTTCTGCTATCAAGGACAAGCTTGGCGTACGGGTAATTTCTGATGTACATCGATTTCATGAGATTGCCCCGGCCGCCCAAGTTCTGGATATACTACAGGTTCCGGCCTTCTTGTGTCGGCAAACCGATTTCCTCCTGGCTGTTTCTGAAGCCGGAAAACCTGTCAACATCAAGAAAGGGCAGTTTTTGGCACCATGGGACGTAGAGCATGTTATAGAAAAGGTGGTTTCCACCGGTAATCGTCAGGTCCTGGTGACCGAACGGGGTACCACTTTCGGTTATAACAATTTGGTGGTTGACTTCCAGGGCCTGGCTATCATGCTGGGGCTGGGGTGGCCCGTGATATTCGACGCCACACACAGCGTCCAGCTTCCAGGGGGTGCAGGAAAGACCTCAAGCGGACAAAGGGAATTTGTGCCATTGATGGCCAGCGCCGCTGCTGCTGCTGGCGTGGACGGAATCTTCATTGAGGTTCACAAGGATCCGGAATGTGCCCTTTGTGATGGTCCTAACTCCCTGGCGTTACATAGCGTGAGGCCGCTTCTGGAACGGCTGAAGGCAATACGTAAGACCCTGTTATCGCTTGAAATGTAGGGGCTTCGCCCCCCTTCGACTTTGCTCAGGGTGGTGAGCTTGCCCTTCGACTCTGCTCAGGACGGTGAGCTCGTCGAACCGTCGAACCACAATTGGAGTGCCTGCCCTGGCGCTAAGTTAGACGCTAAGATCAACCTCGAAAGCCAGGTCTGGGCCAGGGAGTGTTGGAGTACTGGAGTGATGGGTAAGAAGCA
>JAQYWL010000148.1 GCA_030145035.1 Desulfobacteria bacterium
AGGCTGCCCGCAAGGGCGAGGGGCATGGATGCCCCGAGTCAAATCAAGGGATTGCGCGGAGACGTACGTCGGTACGTCGCACAAGCGATCCCGCAGATTGACGCCGAGATTGCGAAAAATGGCCATTTCTGGATGGAAACTCGTTATGAGCGCGTAATCCGGCTCACCCCCACCATGACCATTAGGGAAAGAATAATAGGCAGCATGCTCAAGTACCGGGGACCAAGCACATGCTGCAAAAAGGAATCACCGCCGCTTGTGAGAACGGCCTTCAGAAGGGTCCCGCCATGGATCTTTCCCAGTATGGCCGCAGTCCCCCCGACCACAATCGCCCAAAGCGCCCCCGTTGATGTAATCTTTAGGCTTTCCTGATAAAAAGTGGCCAGGGTGGGAAATACAACACCTCCAACAAACACCGTATAACCAAGGAGCAGCGAGGAAATGATCTCCTGCTGAAGGCTGGCAATAAGCCAGGCAGCCCCCCCCACAACCAGGAGCGCCCCCCTGGTGACTCTTAGGTGGTGTTCCTTTGACTCCCCATAGAGTGGACGAAGCACATTCAGAGAGAGGATGGTCGACGCAGAGATGAGGCAGGTGTCGGCAGAGGACATGATCGCCCCTAGAAAACCAGCCACGATAAGGCCCTTGAGGCCCCCTGGTATGAGAACGCTAAGGGTCTCTGGCAATGCAGCCTCAGCAGGGATTCCCGGAAATTGCGCACGGGCCAATACCCCAAAAAAGGCGAGTAAGAAAGAAAGGGGTATGACCGCCAGCGCAGCCAGTAATGCGGATCTGCGGGCTACCTGATCGTTTCGGGCGCATAGGACCCGGGAATAGATATCAGGACCCACCAGGTAGGGAAGCCCCACAATCAGAGGATAAAAAACCAGGGTTTCATACCAGCCAAAGGCGGTTGAGACCGGAAAGCGCAGGTGCTCCGACGGAACCTGCTTCCACAGAGCAGTCAGGGAATCCTGGGATGAAATCAGGAAGGCCAATGAAACGAAAAGCCCACCTACAAAAAGGATCAGTTGCCAAAAGTCGGTCCTGATGACCGAAAGTTGCCCTCCCCAGAAGGTATACACGATGAATACAATCGCGACTATTCCAAGCGCAAACCGGAAATTAAGAGAAAGAAGAGAGCACAGGAGTTGTCCCCCGGCGATCAACTGGGCGGCTATGACCCCACACCAGGCCAGGGCAATCACAAGCCCGGCAGTGAGACCCACCCTCTGGCCATAAGCGTCTTTCAGGATGTCAGGCAGCGTGTAGACATTGAGGGCGCGAACTCGCGAGGCTAGAAAGAGACCGAAGGGAATCAGGGCAATCCCTCCGATCAGTGACCACCAGGCACCGGTCAACCCGCGGGAATAGCCCAACCCGATAATGCCCATCGTGGAGGACGCTCCAAAGATGGTAGCAATTAGAGAGGCAGTCACCCGGCTTGTATGATATCTGCGTTCTGCCACCCAGTAGGATTCAGCAGATTGACGCCGGCTGCGCCAGCCTACAAAGAGCACGACGGAAAAATATCCCACAATGATAATCAGATCGATCATTTCTTACGGACTATAATGGCCCTCACTCCATTGCAAGGTAAAAGTTAGCTCCTGGGCGACACTCTTTTTTTGCCATGGCAAGTTTCACTAAAACGTGGTATGAATAACCCTTAACCATTTCCCCTCGCCCCTGGGGGAGAGGGCAGGGTGAGGGGGACGCAATCCTCAAGTCATTGAGAACTTACAGGGAAAGCCGTGGACCCAAAACAGCAGAGCCTGTTACGCAAGCTTCCGGGGGTGGACCATGTTCTTGAGCTGTGGGACAAGACCCAGCCGGTGGAAGATGTGCCCAGAGCCGTGGTGGTGCGCTCGATCCGCACCACCCTCGACCGACTTCGCACGAGGATTCTCGCGGGCGATGAACTCCTGAATGAGACCATGTTTGGTGACAATCAACTCCTCAATCTTGCCGCACATACAGTGAACAAGAGCATGGAATTCAATCTGAAGCGCGTGATTAACGCAACGGGCGTAGTCGTTCACACCAACCTGGGCCGTTCCTTGCTACCAGAAAGCGTAGCCAGGCATGTGGCCGAGATTTCGAGCCGGTATTCGAACCTCGAATTCGATCTGGAAAAAGGGGCGCGGGGCTCCAGATATAGCTCCGTAGCAGACATTCTGTGCGAGATAAGTGGTGCTGAAGCTGCCATGGTCGTAAATAACAATGCCGGTGCGGTCTTTTTGTCTCTGGAAACACTGGCAAAAGGAAAAGAGGTAATCGTTTCAAGGGGTGAGCTGGTGGAAATCGGAGGCTCGTTTCGCATACCGGAGGTTATGGCCCGAAGCGGTGCCAGGCTGGTGGAGGTCGGCACAACCAACCGGACTCATATGTCAGACTACGAAGGGGCAATCCGTGACGAGACCGCGCTATTGCTCAAGGTGCACACCAGCAATTACAGCATGGTGGGGTTTACGGCCGAAGTTCCTCTGAAGGATCTGGTGGCCCTGGGAGCCAAGTATCATCTTCCTGTCATGAAAGATCTGGGGAGCGGAAGCTTTGTCGATTTTTCAAAATACGGCCTCATAAAGGAACCCACCGTTCAGGAGACCGTGGCAGCCGGCGCCGATGTGGTCACCTTCAGTGGCGACAAGATGCTGGGAGGACCCCAGGCTGGAATCATTGTGGGTCGAAAAGATGCGCTCGAGCGCATCAAGAAAAACCCTGTTAACCGGGCTCTCAGGATCGATAAGATGACCCTGGCAGCCCTTGAAGCCACGCTGCACCTGTATCGGGATGAATCAAGGGCTGTCTCGGCCATTCCCACACTGCGTATGCTCACCCTGCCTCAAAAGCTCATTGCCAACAAGGCAAAGCGGCTCCGGAATCGATTGAAGAAACAGGAAGATGACCGGCTCGAAGCCGTCATTATAGACGCCTCATCCCGTGTAGGTGGGGGCGCCCTTCCCCTTCAGGAACTTCCGACAAGATGCGTGGGTGTCAGGATAAAGGGGTTCTCGGCAAATCGTATTGAACGCATCATGCGCGAAGCTGCCCCACCCATTATCGGGCGCATTGAAAACGACCTGTTTGTGATGGACATGCGCACCGTTCAGGATGAAGAAATTGCCATGATCGCATCAACATTTAAAAAGATAGTAAGCATTCACGGAGTGTTGGAGTGATGGAGTATTGGAGTAATGGGATATGCGAAAGAATAAGAACCGAGGGTATCAGAAACTAAGAGTTTGGAATGACTTGGCTCACTTGGTGAGTCAGTTTCAGGGCTTTATGCCTATTGGAAATCGAAACAGATAGCAGAAGAGGGATTTGAAAAGCTGGATAGATTGGCCTACAAACTGGAAAACGGATTACTAAAACCAATCGAAAGACTGGAACAAAAAAGA
>JAQYWL010000056.1 GCA_030145035.1 Desulfobacteria bacterium
CCTCGCCGCTAAGATTTTTTCCCCACTTTGTGCTAAGTTAAATTCCCCATCTTAATGCGCATAGGTTTGTACTTTAATCTATGCATTCGATACCCCGACTATCCCGCCGATCCCCCTCAAATAGCCCGCCGGCTGTTTGTAGAGACTGCTTTGTACCTTGTGGAGGGAATTTGATGGAGGATGATTAGAGCGATCGGTTTTGGATGCCAATAACAGCATTGAGATATTGAAGTTGCTCAAAGAGGCTCTCCATTTGCTGTTCGAGCCCTTCAATGCGTTTTATTATGGGGCTGCTGGGGTAGGCCTTGGGAGAGGCTGTTTCGGTGGGAGGAGGGGGCAATAGCTTCCTTTGATTCTGGTGATGCTTCCGGGGTAGGTGCAAGAGAGTTTTATCCAAAACGGCGCCGATAGGAACCGGTTTTTCACATGGCCTGCGTTGCGTATTAGAATCAAAAACGTTGATATTTTTGTCAGTGTCTTGAAGCACAGAGGAAAGCAAATCGTCTCGAGATGCATTGCCAGCGGCTGTAACCGGCCGATTGCCTCTATTCTTAGTCAAGGTCTTGTGACAGTGTTTCAAAAACTTTACGCTTTCAACAAAGCCAGCCTTTCTGATGGCCATAACCATCTCGATGGTGTTGAAGTTTTTGTTGCAGTAAAAACATCTCGCCAGGTTGGTATCACGATTTGTGGCCGTATTGAATGCGCCGCATAAAGGACAACGGAATCGAAAAAATCCCTCGCTGAACTTGGATGGAACCATCAGGACCTTTTCGATCAGGATATCAATGGGGATATGGTTTCGTAATGTGAAGAGCTCCTGGCTGGAAAATCGTTGTCTCATTTTTTTGATGTTTTCCCGCCTTTTTTCGCGCTGGGATCAGGTCTTTTCCTAAGCGAATGGCCGTTGATACGTATGGTGATGCATCGATGTTGAAGCCTGTCAAGCAATGCGTCAACCATGTCCTTGGGCTTAAACAGGTCATACCATTTGGGCCAGTCCAGATTCGTGGTGATTATGGTCGCCTTATTCGCCTGGTAACGTTCGGCCATGAGCTTGAAAAAGGCATTCATTTGTTCAACACTCAGGCTTAAATACCCAAGTTCGTCAAGGAGCAAAACGTCATAGCGACAAAGCCTTTTGAGCAGATTTGTGGTTCTACGATCAGCCAACGACGCGTAAAGATCATTAAGCAGGTCCTGAACATTGTAAAACAGGCCTCGGTATCCCGAGATCAATGCCTCCCGCAAAAGCCCTGCGGCCAGCCCTGATTTGCCAGTGCCTGGTTCACCGATAAAGACGATGTTTTCGCCCTTTTCCACAAAGCCTGCAGTAGTCAGGGACATGATCTGGCTTTTTTTGACGCCCGGCTGTTTTTCAAATGGGAAGCTAGAAAGGGTCCAGTTCCAGGGGATACGAGCATGTTTGATCCGATTCTCCAGGCTCCGTTCCTTGCGATAATGCAATTCTTCCTTGAGAAGCTCAGCCAGGGTGTCGGAGACGGACCATCCCTCTTTTTCAGCCCGATCCAACACGGGTTCCAGAACACGGAGCATGCCTTTAAACTTGAGCGATTCCAAAAGGGTTTGGATTTGGCTGTACATCATAGTTCAAAGAAATTCCCTGCAACATAGGATAGAATAATATTTTCCAGCCGCTTAAGGTCATAGAGACCATATTGAAAGGCCTTGCTGATGCCGGCAAGGAACGCGTCTTTGGGGTAGGTTCGTTTGATTTCCAAAAGCCTCCTGAATTTCGCTACCCCACGGCCATGGGATCGCTTTTTAAGTTCGGCCACATACTTGTCCAGGATCTCGTTTTCTCCTTTGAGCATGCGCTCTTGTTTGCAAGGACCGCTATATGCCTTCTGTCTGAGGTAAGGGGCGCGATGGGCAGGATTTGTGACCCTGGTCCGTTTCTTTTCCAGTTCTCTTTTGTGCTCGGCCACCTCTTGGCGCTTGAAATAAACTATCACCTTATCCAGGTGCTTTTGCACCTCAATCTTATTGCCGATGAGTTTGTAAGGCACGGAATATCGATTCGTATCCAGGTTGACATAGCCCTCGATATCCACAACCCGATACACAGTCTCGTAAACCGGCGGTATGTAGGCAGGAAGGGGGTTAAGAAAAGGCTTTTCCATAAGATACGCCTGGTCCGGGCTCATCCCCAATATCCGCTTTATCTTCTGATTAGCCACGGTCTCGCACCACTTTAGAGCTTGAGCATTAAGGTCCTGCCAGCCCGCAAACGTGCGACCGGCAAGAAAGTTTTTTTCTACATAGTCAAAGGGCCTTTCAATCCTCCCCTTCCGATCAGAATGGCCAACGCTATGGGCCTTGAACCGGGTACTGAATATCCTCTCAAGGAGTTTTATCTCAGGCGCCATATCCGCATCAGGGCCGGTCCCATGGGCAAGAAGTACACTGGTGTTGTCGATTGTGCATCTATTGCAGGTTCCCTCAATAAACGTAAAGGCTTGTGTCAGAAAACACCTGGCCTCAAATCGAGTGAACCGAGGATAAAATTGGATATAGAGCTTGCGGCTGTATGCAAGAACCAGAGAAGCACACTGAACGGATGTCTTGTTTTTACCCAAAGCAAGTCTATATGGTGAAGTATCGTGCTGCATCTCCTCGCCCGGTTCAAAGGTATAACTACCGGCCTGTTTTTTCCTTGGCTGCCTCAATCCCTCTTCACGGACCAGCCAGGTCAACGTTGCATAAGGAATAGATATGTCGTGTTCCTCACAAAGTATTTCCTGCACCCTTACTACATTGCCCCGACAGCGCGTATAGAGTTCTTTGACTACCGGAAGATGCCTTGCGTATTGTGATGATTTCAAGCTTTGCCCAGGGTGATTGCCCTGAATTATCTTGCGCACGGTCTTTCTGTCTATATTGAGGATCGAACTGATTTTTCTGACAGAAACGCCTCGCTTATGCATCTCCTCTATTGTCTGCCGGGTTTGCGGATCGATCATGACTTATTATCTCCTTATGCAAGTATTCGAACACAGCCTTGGCTTTTTTCAAACCGTCCACCAGCTCCTTCAGGTCTATCTCCGACTGCTGGGGATAAAAGACCGTTGGAAGCTGTTTTTTAAGTCGCAAAAGAATATGAAATACGATATTCATATCTTTAAGCCATGCTCCTTCAGGTCCCTTGTTTAATCCCATAGCGGTTTTATCTTCATCCCTTGACCTTGCGGCTTTAAGAAACAAGGCAGGGTTGTTGATCATCTTGTTTCTGACATTTCGGTTGGATTTTTTATAGTGCGCGTAGAAACGATCAAGTTCTCTTGTGGAGACAGCATCTTTTAGCAGGTGCGCGGTCAGGTGCTGCGCATGTTCTGTGTTGGCGCGCGCCAACGGTGCCAATATCCTGGATGCGGCCCAGGTGGAAACATGCCCGGCTCGAACCGCGTTTAGCACATCTTCTGGCAAAGCCCGAATAAGATCCAGCCGTCGTTTTACCCAGCTTTTGTCTCTTCCCACCCTTTTGGCCACCTGTTCCATGGACAGCTCAAAGCGAACCATAAGTTCCGATAGCATCGATGCCTGTTCAACAGCTTCCCATTGCCGGGCATCACTTCTGACCAGAACCGTAAGCAAGGCATTTACTTCTCCTGTTTCCCAAATACGGGCTATTACCGTGTCTTTGCCGCACATCCGGATTACCTCAACACGGAGGTATCCATCGATAAGAACAAACCGGTTATCTTTGTTCGGAACCACGAGCACCGGAGTGATCTGGCCATAACAGTCGATAGAGCGACGCAGCTTGCGCAAAATCGTCTCATTTTTCACCCTGGTATGGGCATAACGAAGCTCAATCTGATGCAGATCAATTTCTCGGGCCTCAATGTTCATGCTCCGGCGTCTAACAAAAACAACTGATGAATGTCCACACGTCCATCTTTGCAATCATTTGACCAATTTTACTTTAACCGCTTGATATTGCACTTATTTCGACGATTAACGCGTCCATCTTTGCAATCATTTGACCTGTGAGGGGAATAAGCCTGTATCTTCCTGAAAATGCAGCAGTTTCAGGGCCTATCGCGTCCATCTTTGCAATCGCCGTGTCCATCTTTGCAATCGGCTGGCAATCAGGCTTACGGCAAACTTTGGCCCTCAGCGACCGGTTCCGCTCTCTCTGCTTTTCCCTGTTACGTTTGGTGTACCCAGGATTGTTTTCTCGGTATTCTTTCCAATAGTCGGGATTGTTTTCTCGCCACAGTTTCTGGGCATCCTTCTGATCATTACAATAGACCACGTTTTCAGCCATTTTTTTCTTTTGCCAGTCCCTTTTCCGTGCCTTTTGGCACTCCTTTTTGTTACAGTAGTCATGCTTGGGTACTCTGGGGCATGATTCAAGAAGGCATTTGCAGTGCTTGCAACGGCGTCTTTGTTTTTTCATGATAACCTCCGAATATCCCGGAGGTTTTCTGACTCGCCGCAACAATATGCAAGATGATCCTGTCGTATAAAGGCTGCATAAGGGCAAAATAGTAGGATGGGCGGGGTATCTTGTAAAAATAAGGGCGGGGTCTATGGACTTGGCAGCGGGGCGTTAAGAACTGTGAATCTCAAGGGGGGAATTTTGTTAGTATAAAGGTGGGGAATTTGAGTTAGCGTTGAGGGGATGTTCCTTCCTTAAGCAAAAGCATTACGTTTTTCCTCCCAAGTCTTCCGCAAAACCAGCCCAATTCGTAGATTACGTTCGGTCGAGCCTGTAAATAGGTCTCTGGGCCAGCAGACACCTCATCGTCTGGGGTAAAAACGGCAATGGCATACGAGCAAGTTTGTGCATAGTGCTCGAATTTCTCAATAACAGTCTATTACCGAAAATAACGGTTGGATTCTCGGAAAGCCTTGCTGTTCTTACTATTGAGTTTTCCAGCTGCTTTGTGATCAAGTATACGTTTTGCCAATTTTGCCTATTTTTGCACAAAAACATCA
>JAQYWL010000046.1 GCA_030145035.1 Desulfobacteria bacterium
AGTAAGCTGACATTCAATGGCCTGTCATTGCGAGCGTAGCGAAGCAATCTCATGGGATTGCTTCGTCATCCCGATCTTATCGGGATTCCTCGCAATGACCACTTTCTTTTGTCGTTCACCATATACAATATACATTGACTAGAAACCTATACGATAGAACCCCGCTTCCGTCTCGCTGCGGGCATCTGAGGGCCCAATGCCGGTAATTGTCATCCTATACCTGTGCGCTTGGTATTTGCCAGCCTGAAACCCTGACCCCGGGGGGGGGGACTGTAGCGCCCATGTATTCAACGTTTCCTCTAAAAAACTGGTTTGAACCCAACTGCTGCCACTCATCATGATCATCATTGTTCGGGAAAAATAGGCTCTCGCCCTCCGTGATATTAAGGGCGCCCCACAAATCAGTGTCTGCCGCCACATAGCCTCTTGCGGCTTCGGCTGCATAGAAGGCAAGTTTAAAGGATTTTTCATTCCTGGCGACCTGCATATCCGTGGTAGTGGTAGTGGTTGCAGAGATCCCTATCAAGGTCAGGAACAACAACAACAAAAGAGCGGTTATCAATACAGAACCTTCCTCATTTCTTAACATGCTTAGCCTCTTCATAATCAACCTGCCTGCGCCTTTATGAATTGCATCGAAAGCGTTCTTTGCCGACCACCATCAGACCATGCGACAGTCATAATCACAGTCTTGGTATTGTTTATGAGTGCGTTATCCGTAACATTCCAGGATATGGTGTAGGTGACACCTTCAACTGTTTGTGTATCTTCATGAGCCCCGTCGTCGAGATCGGCATCCGTGTAGGCCAGTGCCATTAACTGTTCAAGCCGATCCTGGGCAAGGGTCGTGGCATCGGTCGTTCTGCCGGAAAAGGCATTTCCCTGGATAGACGTGATCTGCATCTGGGCCAGGGCCAGGAGACCGACGGCAAAAATAGATATTGCAATCAAGACCTCAAGAAGAGAAAATCCCTTTTGGTTTGTGAACATTTGTCTCATCTTCAGTCAACTCCTGCGTTGCGGATTAACACCCGAGTGGTCTGGGTTCGAGTAATCATTCCACCGGTGACAGCATCCTGTGTGGCTGTTTGACCTGTTATGCTGATCTGCACTTGCCTTATGTCCTCCATATCGTCGGCGCTCAACGGCGGCGCTAATACCGCACCATTAGTATCGTAGTATATGAACGTAAGGCCGGTAATGTTTTCAGCCAGGGGCGATGTGGCTCTACTTCCCGGGCTTCCCGTCCTTCTCCCGATCTTTTGTATACCGTCAGCCGCCACGTAAAGATAATAGTTGACATCTTCATGCGGACCATCTGTCAACCCGTCCGGGTCCCCTCCGCCTGCTGTATTGGTGACATCCCGGGTAAAATGTATGGAATTGCCATCAGTGTTATAGTTGTCATTGTCGGGTTCGTTTTCATCATCACCTAAAAAGCCGATATCATCGACATCCGTGGGGTCACACCCTGCCATGCGGATTTCCCTGACCATCAGATTCATGGCTGCACGAAGGTCCTGAGTCATTTCCACCCTGTTTTCCTGGGAAGAATAGGACCTAGTATTTGATATCATTATGCTGTACATGGAGCCCAGGACGACAACGAACATAACCATGTAAATGAGCAACTCCACAATAGTGAAACCACTTTCCCTGGTTGCTACTCTAATGCCAGACATCAGTTAACCCTTATCCTCCCTGAAATTGTGATAGTGATTGTTTTCTGATCCCCGCCAGCATATTGTAACGCGACTGTTGGATCTGCCACATTAGACGCGGTACCCCTGGGGCTGAAAACGGGATCAATAGTCGCACCTGCATTGACGGTGACGTTCGCATAATCAGAGAAGGTTCTAGACAATTCCACCTGGTCCAACGAGAAGGCGCCCGAACTTGCCGTACCCCTCTGCAACTCATAGTCATTGCTGGCGGTTACCTTGTTGGCTGCGGTAAAAGCAACCCTGTACTGGCGGTTTGTTTTTGCAGCAAGCATCTTGGCATTATACAGATCCCCCCTGACCATTCTAATGGCCCCTTTCAATCGATACCCAGGGAGGAGGGCATTTGCTCCAAAATATGACATTACTGCCAATACCCCAAAAATTGCGATGACGATCATCAGTTCGATGAGGGTGAAGCCTCGTTGATGATTTGGACCAGATGAAATTTTTTGCTTTGATTTCATGCTATGATTTTCCCCTGAAAGAATCCTGGCATGTTTACACTACAAATTTCGTGCCACAGCGGATGGCATCCTCGCCACAGTTTGTCACACCACACCTCTATCGATTGAAGATCTAACGATATGTCATTATAACAGGATGTTAGCTGTGTTACTTTGGCAGGATCAGAGATGGCTGGCCGGATTTTTCAATGTAGGTTGGCTTGGATACGGGGATGTATTCTGTAAAAACTCTTTATAGCTATTAAATGTCTTAATAGTCAGCGTGATGGCTCAGAACGAGATTTCTACCTCCCTATCCCGATGTTAAAGCTCAACATCTCCTTTCCTTCCACTATATGCTTTTGGGGTGTGCATAATTTGCCCACCCTAATTTTGGGATCAAATATAACGATATAGCCATGACTAACCCTTTCGGGTAGCAGATACCTTTCGGTTAACTGTTCCAATGCCTCGTCAATGGTTCCAGGATACCTCTTCACCTTTGTCTCTACAATATACTTCTCGTCGTTGTAGATGAGCATGATATCCATGATCCCGAGTCCTGTCCTGCTTTCGTAATACAATTCTCCTGTTCCCTCCGAGACAAACTGATAGAGCCATGCTGTGAGCTGAAACTTCCCTGTCACCTCCATCGGCTTGTTTGTCGAATAAAATGCAGCCGCACCTATCTGAGCGATGTACTTTTCAAAATCAATCAACACTCTTTCCATGTTAAGACTGCCATCAGGCAGATAATAACGCCTGAAGGATACGTCAACCTTCGCGGCAACATCCCGAAAAAACGTCCTGGTAAACCTTTTCTGATAGATAGGGTTGCTGATCCGAACATCTTTTCCTTCTGCCTTAATCAAACCATGTGTCAAAAGAAGGGACTGCTCCTCATCGCCAGGAATATATTCAACCCCATTAAAGACAACGTCTATGAAGGTTTCTTTGTATTGTTTGGCCTTTTCGGTGACATTATCAAAATGGCTGTTCTCTTCATAAAGAAGAATCTCAATCGCCTTTTCTACATCTTGTTCAGTGATTGGTTCTGTGGTTTCAGGTTTTATGTCAACAGTGAGAATTGTGCCCAGCCGGTTTACCAACCAGGGTTGGCCGGCTGTTTCATCAAATACTTTTTTTACCGCGTTTTCAGTAAAGGGCTGATTGGTCTCCTCAGTATACTGGGCATAAAGGTCACGGACATTCTTTAAGGTAAAGGGAGGGAGTTTTACCTGGTCGGCAATGTTAAAGGGGGAAACACCGCCGACAATCAGTTTCGTGATGTTGCGTATACCGACCAAACCCACGGAGTAGAGGGCCTTGTCTGTGCGTTTTTTGTATTTTTGATAGAGTTCCCTTAAAGTCGTCAGAAAATTTTCTAATTCATTTATGGGTATGCCATCGAACTCGTCTATGAAAATAATGATCTTTTTAAATTCTATGATCGCATTTAGCTCTTCAAACAATTCACGAAAGCAGATATGATCGGTAAGGTTATGGGAATCTAAGTACGCCCTCACCGCATCAAGCCTCTGGCAATTCACGTCATCCAGCCTGCTTACCAGTTGTGTGTAAAGATCTTTTTGAATCAATTGATAAAATCTTTGTGACTCGAGGTTTCTATAATCCTGGAAACTAAGAAGGATGGCCACATAGGTAGGATCCTTTTCCAGTTCATGGCAAAAGCCCTCAAAAAAGGTGGTCTTGCCGGTCTGCCTTGGGGAGAATATGGAAAAGTATCTCCCCAGGTCAACCATGGTTTTAATATCCTGGTTGTCCATATTGGTCACGTTTTCCAGGTGAACATGATAGGATGCGCCTGGATCAACCACCCCTGATTTTTCAAAATATCGTTTCGGTTTTTTATAATTCATTTTCTCTCCCCATCTCCAGGCTTCGTCAATTGGGGCAAGTTATTAACGTTTCATAAGGCGACCAACCGGTTCACTATCCCCTTCGCTGAG
>JAQYWL010000507.1 GCA_030145035.1 Desulfobacteria bacterium
ACAAAGTTTTGAGAGCCTTTTTGAACTGTTTTCTCGTCATGTTTTCGCCAGGTCGTATTTCCCAATGATTGTCCTGGAGTTCTTCATCTTTGAGATGGTCGCAATCGCCATGGGTTTGCACGACAGCCAGGCCCTTCTCCTCCAGTTCTGCAACACTTTTAGTATCGCACTTGCTTCCTGGTCTAAAATTCGACACAATTTTCTCGTTGGATAACTTCCCATCAAAAGTGGATAACCCTGACTCCCCTTGCTTAAGTTGATATTTTGGCTTACCCTCCTCCCAAACCCTTTTTACCTCCGTAGGTTTTTTCCCTCCCTTGGGATCGGCATCTTTTCCACATTTTGCACACTTTTCCTCTTTATCTTGATCTTCTGCAGACGGCCCGCCAACCGAGTCTAAATCAGTCATCCCTATCCTATTGCATTCTTGTCGTTATGCGTCATTGTATCTCCCATGCGACACGCATTCTTGCCTTCGATCTTTACATCGAAAGAATTGAGGATAAACTCTGCCTTTCCCTTGGTCTTCCCTGACACAACACCTCCCGCTGATCCAGCCTCGTCACCAACGCTGGTACTGTAGTTGCTTCCCTTGACAGCAGCCATCTTTCCTTGGATCTTCACTTTCTTGCTCCCTTTAGCAACGTTCGATGACTCCGCCAGATTTGGGTAAGGGATCGGAACCGGGCCAGCGGGCGAAGGTGTCTTGCACACGTCAGGAAAAACTGGGCTCTTGCCGCCACTTCCTTTGTGAGATATCCCCATCATGTTTGCAAAAACCGTAGATCCCATCTTCTAATTCACCTCTTTGCTATTGGATTACTTCTTGATCATTTCTTAGAATAGCTGAACCACACTCTCCTCCGTCGTCCGAACAAAATACCATGGCGTATTTTTCAATCCACCCCCGTGAGAGTCCGGCAGCGGCAATGTTCATCAATATGGCGCCGGACGCTGCGCCGACACTTCCCATACAATCGGCAGGGTGCCAGAGCTGTCTCGCATCATTGCCATTCCCAAAGCATCTAAGTTCAGCGTACCCCCATTCTTTTGCTCGAAAGAATTCGCCATTAAGATCACCCAGAACAGCTTCAATGCCCGCGGGATCGCAGGAGCTTTCAGATAATGCAGTCCTGCACGCCTTTGTGAGTCCTTCTCCTTTTGATGGCTTCTCGGACAGAAAAGGAGCTGGTTCGTTTGCCAAACCCACGCCAACTACTTCCACCAGGGCTTTCTTCTTACGACCGAGTGCCCCCTCGTTTGTCTCCACAAGCATAAAGCCCACTGCCTCTCCGGGAAGAAAGCCTTGATTCCGTCCAAATGTTTCCGATTTGAGGCGTTCTGAGTCTTCAAACCAGTCCAACGTATCTGAGGCCAAAAGAGAATCAATGCCTCCCACGATACACAGGGAATGCGGATCTTTTTTCAGCAACTTTCCGGCAACTTCAATACATTGGATTACGGAAGAGTTGCCGGTCCTTATCACCTGCGGCGTCACTTTTTTGGTCCACTTCTGTGCCATTTCACCTAAGTGATTTACAAGCTCCTTGGTTTCTCCCTCATACCTGGGGCCGGGACGAGAAACAGGGGCCACACCGAGCAGCAGATGAATCTCATTTTCCAGATTTGATCCATCCTGAAAATAGCTTTCAAGCAAAATACTAAGGCAATATTTCGTGATGCTCCCCATACGTTCGACATCGTCCTCGTCATCACCGATTCCCTCTATAGATGCCGTAAGAATAGGATTACCTTCGATGTCGTAATAATCGATCGATTCCTCAAGACGACTAATCCCTGCCCGCACCGACGCTGCGGTCATCTCTGCGTTATGTCCTACAGCAGTTATACTATTTGTGGCAGTAATGACCAATTCCATGTCTCTAACCGCTCCCAACCCCCATGCCCACGGAACCAGGTTGTTCCTTGTCTTGGCTATCAACCTTCAGTTGGGAAAGGGCATGTGCCTCCTCATCCATTTCCACTTTAACATATCTCATGCGGGAGGGTTGTTTGCCAACACAGAATGATCCTCCCCACACCATATAGAATCGGTCCTCATCTGGTTCAAATACGACTGTCCAGAGATTTGCTTTTTTGTGATTGCGGGTGTCACCCAACCGAAACATCAAGCTAATCTCTATCCTTGGAAGCTTGAACTCCAAAACTCCCCTTTCGGACAAATTCACCATTTGAACCGGCTCCCCGCCTTTTAGGAATCCTTGTGCAATCAAATCCGGCGGGGCTGCATTAAAAAATCGTGCATCAAAGTCCACCGGCAATAATGGAAACTGGTTCTTCAACCATCCATCATCATACGTACCGGCAAATTGTAAACGCGGTTCCCACGATCCCTCGATAAAACCATAGCCGGCAACTGGTGGTTTGTCTTTCCAGTGGGAAATCAAATGATGTGGATCTTCCAGGTTGGGAACTCGATGGTTTGCTACCGCGTCTTTATTAAGTCTAAAACCTGTACCGATGGGGTTTCCTTTATCCCAGCCATGTTTTCTTTTATTTTTTTGCGTCTGATCCACGCCCCCAAAAGCACGTTCATACACCAAAGGCATTTCCGTAAACGGTGCTGGATCAGTCATAGAAAAGCCGGGCATGAGCATGCGTTTTTTCCATTGCCGCTCACCGGTAACCATAACAACCTTCCGCAACCGCCCTATTTTGAGAGAAACGAGGAGCTGCTTTACAGGCCTGCTACCAGGGCTATGTGCACTACCAATAAGACCGATGTCGGTACTAACCTTTCCCAACACCAGATCAGCGGGGTATTTGATGCTCGATTTCCCGGGCTCACCATAGTGTTTATTTGTGGCAAGGACTGGAAGCTGTTCATCAGCCAGCCGCACTTCGCCGTCAGACGCCGGAATTGTAAATGTTCCCTTGACAGCCACGGTAACCTTTTCAGCTCCGTGCTGGTCGGTAACAAGCTCCAATGCCGGCTCAAAAGGCGTCTTATTGAGTATCTGCAACATATAAGACGTTCTCTCCAGAACAGGACGTGAGGCAAAATTGAAGATTTATTGCCGTGAATAGTTCGGCCTCATTTCACCCCATGAATTCTGTGTATCAACGTTCACTCAATTAGTTGATATGTACCGCCCCTCCTTTGATCTTATTCGTGCCCTGGGAACGTGAAAGGAGGTTGGTCCCCTTTATAACGACTTTTCCATCGCTGCGCAGGATAATGCTGGCCTTGCCGCAACGCAGGACGACCTCGTCCTTGGCATCCAGGGTCACCCGCTCTCCGTCTATCGTTACATCTTCAGGTTTTTCTGTTTGCAACGCAATGGTTGAATGCTCTGTAAGTTCGTCAAGTACTGAATACAGCGTATCAATAATGATGGGCCGTCGGGGATCATTGTTTTCAAAAACGAGCAGGACGTTTTGATTAGCGGAAGCAGCATACCTTAGCATTTTTAGGTTTATTGAATTGGTAAATCGCGCCGCAACCGGTCCCTGCGTGTTGCCGGGAAAGTCAACGAAAGCCTGCCCACTCTCATCTACGTTTACAATTTTTCCTACCCGAACGCCTTCGATCTGTCTCGAAATCTCCAGCGTCCGAACATTTTCAGCCAAAGACCTTTTCATATTAATTCTCCATTATTTTCTTGCCCTTGATCACCACGTTTCCAGAACCCTTCATATTGATGTTATTGCCTTTGATGGTGATGTCACCATTCTTTTTTAGGGTTATCGAAGCCTTTCCGACCTTAATCGTCAACTGGTCCTTGATGTCAATGACTCCCTTTTTCTTCCCTGAAACAGCAAAATCATCTCCCGCGCTCAAAGCCATCTTCTTGCCGGATTGAATAGATACATCCTTCCCGGCATCTATGGATTTATTCGCTCCGACATTCTCGCTGCTGTTTGCCCCAACATTTACTGATTTCACTGCGCCAATCTCTTCAGCTTTTGCCGCTCCTACTGTTTCGTTCATGGCGGCGCCCACTGTGACCTGATAGGCGGCGCCGATTGTCAGTTCCTTTGCCGCCCCAATTGTCTCTGCGGTATTAACCGATACTGTCTCGCTCTTGTTGCTGCCCACACTCAGGCTCATGTTGGCGCCGATTTGTTC
>JAQYWL010000122.1 GCA_030145035.1 Desulfobacteria bacterium
ATACGCTCCTCGTGCGGCGTGGGCTTTGTCCCTTCCGGCCAATGTCCGGGTTGGGGCTCAGGCCCTTCTTGTGCGACAGCGGTGGGCTTTTTGTCCTTCATTTTCGGATGTTTTCTGATATCCACACCCGGTACAGGGGCGCTGAACTCGATCGGGATGTTGTTGGGATCAAAGGCGTAGATGGAGTGAATGAATCCGGTGTATTTTACCATATTACCCGTATCCCCCGAAGGCGTCTATTTTATGGGTTGGCGTTTACGGTAGAAGCCTTATTGTGATGCAGCCGCCGTCTTTGATTGATCCCAATAGGGCGACAACTCTCTTAGCCGTTCGATAATTGGAGGAAGTTTTGCGATGATAAAATCGATCTCTTCTTCTGTGTTGTAGATACTCAGGCTGAAACGGATCGAGCCATGGGCTGCTGTAAAGGGCACGCCCATAGCCCGAAGCACATGCGATGGCTCTAAAGAACCAGAGGTGCAGGCAGAGCCCGAAGAGGCACAGATACCGAGTTCATTCATCATGAGAAGGATAGCCTCGCCTTCCACATACTCGAAGCTTATGCTGGTCGTATTAGGAAGGCGATGCTCACGGTCTCCATTGACCATGGCGTTGGGGACCAGCTTAAGGATCTCGTTTTCAAGCTTGTCCCTGAGATATCTTACCCGCTCGTTTTCTTCTTCTATATGTTCTCCGGCCAGTTCGCAAGCCTTCCCCAGTCCAATAATAGAGGCGACATTTTCGGTCCCGCCTCTCCGCCCTCTTTCCTGATGCCCCCCGATTAGGAATGGCGTAAATTTAGTTCCTTTTCGGACATAAAGGGCACCGACCCCTTTAGGCGCATGAATTTTGTGACCTGAAAGAGAGAGCATATCTACGGAGATCTTCTGTACATCGATCGGGATCTTTCCCACGGCCTGCACAGCATCTGTATGGAATACAACCCCGCTTTGGGTCACAATCTGAGCGATTTCCTCTATAGGAAAAATCACACCAGTCTCATTATTGGCCCACATAATGCTGACAATAGCGGTGTCTTTGGAGAGACTTTTGTATAAATCTTCCGGATTCAATCGCCCCTGCCGGTCCACTGGCAGGAATGTCACCCGGTATCCGTTCTTTTCCAAGTATTCGCACAGATTCTTAACAGCAGGGTGTTCAACCCGGGTGGTGATGATATGTCTTTTATCGGGATGTGATACAATGGCTGCCTGAATGGCCGTGCTGTCGCTTTCTGTACCGCAACTGGTAAACAGTATCTCATCCGGCGCTGCCCCGATGAGGCTGGCCACCTTCCCGCGTGCTTCTTTTAGTTCTTGTGCCACCTGACCGCCAAAGCTGTGCATGCTGGATGGGTTGCCGTAAAGGTCGTGAAAATATGGAAGCATCTCCTCCAGGACCTCAGGTGCAACTTGTGTCGTGGCATTATTGTCTGCATAGATCACTTTCATGATTGCACCTCCTCTACCACCAGCTCTGGGGTCACCAATTCACGCAGCTTGGCTTCCACATAGTGTTTCAGCGTAACCTGTGAGGCAACACAGGTAGCACAGGTCCCTTGCAGCTTCACAATGACCGTATTGCCATCAACATCAATAAGTTCGATATCCCCTCCGTCCTTCTTGAGGGATGGTTTGATCTCACGTTCCAACGTTTGCTCGATGAGTTTGATCTTTTGAATGTTGGTCAATCCGACCGGCTTCAGGCGTACAACATGCGGCTTGCCATGAACCTCATCAATAATCTCTTGGATCTTGTCATGACAGCTTTCACACCCTCCGCCTGCTTTGGTATAATCGGTCACGTCTTCGACCGTGGTCAGGTTGCTTTCACGGACTTGCCGCTCTATTTCCACATCGTTCACACCAAAGCATTCGCAGACCAACTCGCCTTCAACCTCCTTTTCGGCTTCGCCGCGATAATAGGCAATCGCCTTTTCTAAGGCATCTCGCCCCATGACGGAACAGTGCATCTTTTCTTTCGGAAGCCCTCCAAGATAACGGGCGATGTCCTCATTGGTAACCTTTTCGGCTTCTTTTAGTGTCATCCCCTTGACGATCTCGGTGAGTGCTGATGAGGAAGCAATGGCGCTTGCACAGCCAAAGGTCTGAAACTTAGCGTCCTTAATCCGTTTGTTCTCATCCAGTTTGAACGTAAGCTTCAACGCGTCTCCGCACGCAAGCGACCCCTCTTCTCCTATGCCATCAGGATTTTCAACCTCTCCCACATTTCGGGGATGCAAGAAGTGATCTACGACCTTGTCCGTGTATTCCCACATTGTACCATCCTCCTAAGTCTTTGAGGGTACCCCCATTACCCCATCAATTCATGAATCAGTCATAAGGGATAGGGTACAATCTTGTCTTATGTCGAGCACGTTACAATCTCTCGTTCCTACATATTAAGCACTTTTTATTAAAAAGGAAGATATATCTCCTCACTCTTTAAACAGATCAGTACTCAGATACCGCTCGCCGGTGCTGGGAAGCACTACTACGATTTGTTTGCCCATATTTTCGCTTCGTTCTGCCACCTGCAAGCCAGCCCACACCGCAGCCCCAGAGGAAATTCCGCAAAGTATGCCCTCTGCTTCTGCCAGTTGCCTTGCTGTCTTAAATGCATCCTCATTGGTCACGGTAATCACCTCGTCAATCATATCGACGTTCAAGACATCAGGTATAAAACCTGCGCCGATTCCTTGTATTTTATGGGGGCCGGGTTTTCCCCCGGAAAGAACGGAAGAGTCTGCTGGTTCCACCGCAATAGCCGTGAAGGAGGGTTTTCGGGCCCTGATCACCTCGGACACCCCCGTAATGGTTCCTCCAGTCCCAACCCCGGAAACCAAGATGTCCACCCCGCCATTGGTATCCTGCCAAATCTCTTCAGCCGTGGTTTTCCGGTGTATTTCGGGGTTTGCCGGATTCTTGAACTGGTTGGGCATGTAGGCGTCTTTCGTGGTTGCTAAGATCTCTTCTGCCTTTGCAATGGCCCCCTTCATTCCTTTACCTCCAGGGGTCAGGACCACTTCTGCCCCCAGATGCCTTAAGAGTTTTCTTCGCTCAATACTCATGGTATCGGGCATGGTCAAACAGAGACGATAGCCCCTGGCAGCGCAAACAAAGGCCAAGGCAATTCCGGTATTTCCGCTCGTAGGTTCAACAATAATGTTATTTGGACGAATCAGTCCCTCGCGTTCTGCCGCTTCGATCATGGCGACACCTATACGATCCTTTACACTTCCAAGAGGATTAAAAAACTCCAATTTAGCAATGATGTCGGCTTCAAGACCTTTCGCCATTTTATTCAACCTGACCAAAGGGGTCCTACCAATTGCCATAGTGATATCGGAAAAAATTCTCGCCATGCCGGCCTCCTAGTTAAAACGTCTCGGAAATTCTACAACCAGTTGTAATGACTGATGTTTCAGCGGCAATCGGTTTATGCCATTTACTTGGAGTGATGGAGTATTGGAGTAGTGGATAGTACAAACGGAAAATCTATTTTCTTATTCCTATAGACCCATCACTCCAGTACTCCATCACTCCAATACTCCAATACTCCAATTGTGAGCGAAGCGAGCTAAGTTCTGTTTTGTAGAAAGAACATTCAGATGTCTAACGGGCCTGTGAACGGATACGACTACTTGTAGGTTAACCGTGGAACGTCCATGACTACCTTCGCATCCGGTGGCACCGGCTCGGTAACCCAGACGTTTCCTCCTATAACAGAGCGTGCTCCAATAACCGCCTTTTCCCCCAAGATAGTAGCTCCTGCGTAAATAATTACATCATCTTCGATAGTGGGATGGCGCTGCTTTCCCCTCAGGCGTTCTCCAGCATCCCTTGGAAGCGACAGGGCTCCCAGAGTCACACCTTGATAAATCCTTACATTTTTTCCGATCACTGTTGTCTCCCCTACAACGACCCCTGTTCCGTGATCAATGAAAAAGCTTTCTCCGATTCGGGATCCAGGATGAATATCGATACCTGTAATACTGTGGGCATATTCGGTCATGATCCTGGGAAGGAGGGGAATCTGCTGCTCAAATAATTGGTGGGCCACTCGGTAGACAGTTATGGCAAAGAGCCCTGGATAGCTGAAAACAATCTCGTCGTAGCTTTTGGCCGCTGGATCTCCTTCGTAGGCTGCACGCACGTCAGTAGCTAACACGTTACGCATTTTAGAGATCGACTCCAAGAATCTAACAGCCTCTTCATAGCCCAGTTTGACGCATTCGACACAAGGTTGATCGTAGCGAAGGCACTCATGTCGCAAACTGCGGGTAATCTGTTGTGAGAGGATTTCAAACAGGAGATCAACGGATCGACCCATTTGGTATCTCAGGTTGGTTGGATCTATTTTTTCCTTGTTGAAGTACCCGGGGAAAAGGATCTCTCGGAGTCGAGTAAGTATTTCAATAACTGGCTCCCGAGAAGGGATCAATTCAGCATCGATGTGCTCGAAACATTCCTTATCATAACAGCTTTCCACAATATTTTCGACAAGTTCGGGAAGTTGTTCGCGGAAGTGGGTGCGCGTTTCGAACCCGGTTTTGCATACTTGTATGGTGCTTTTTATATCATCTGATGGTTTCACGAGAGCACCTTCAGTGCGAAATCAGAACAGGAACTTGTGGGCCCCGCTTCACATAGCCTTGTTTCATTTTTTCACTGTGCCGAACCGACACAGGGCTTGCGCAAGCCCTTACCAACGCCATACGTCAAGAAGCGTGGGGGATATAAAGAGAAAGTCGAAATTTTCAAAAAGTAGATCCGAGACCGGGGTCGGTGTCTCATCCTAATGTCGAATACAGGTGCGTTGAGACTTAATCTCGCCACCGGTCCCAGACTTTTTTTAAAAAGAATAAGCACTAATGGTAAACAAGAGCAATAGTGTGAAGACTTTATTTTGCGAGGAGAAAGACCGTATTTGGATGTGTCTTTGGTATGTAGGATCGGGGAAACCCCGTGAGCCACCTCGACCCTGGCAAACAAAAAGTTTAAATTGAGCAAAACCACAGGGCACGAAGTGCATATTTTGGCGCAAGCTTCACTTCGTGTCAAGCCGTCAGGCGCAACCTGTAGCGCTATAGCCGGCTATTTCGCGGATTTTGCGAATGAGTATCGGTCAAACATGGCCTGAAGCTGAGATGCCAAAATGGTAAGTTGTTTTTGCGCGAGCCCTTAGCCCACCGTAAACACACTATTCATCTTACAATGGGCGATGCCTCCTTATCAAAAGGGTTGGTCCTCATTGCATGAGAAAAAAGATATGGGTAAGAATCCTTTAAATGTTTCATGTAATCCAACCATTGCCGGCTTATTAAGGCATAAGCCCTGTTTATATCACCTGCAATATGGGCCATATCACTATCGGGCAAACCACTGAGTTCCTCCCTGCTGAGGAGTTCTTCCCTCAGATGAAGAATTGCCCTAAGAGTTTCCGTAAAGGCTTCGTGCTCAAGCAAATTGGGATTTTCCCACAAGCTAAGTAGGAAGTAACCATTTTGCTCGAGCAGACTTTTCAAATCTTGAAGTCTGAATTTTTGTTGATCTACCTCATAATGGTATTTGTTAAGGAGGGCTTTTACATTCAGAAAATCTTTTTCAGACCAACCATTTTCGACAACAAGGTTTTTTCTAATAATATCCAGTTGGGGGGTCGTATCGGGTAAAATAAGACAGGATTTTGGTGCCCAATTCGCTGAAAAACATGCCGACTACCATACATAATTTTTGCTCTCTGATCTTTTTCTCTCTCTTATCCAGCAATATCTCTGTAGCATTGGCAACCACCCCTAGAAACGAGCCTACACCAGTAATGATCAACACAACGGCCAGGATCTTACCAAGCTGTGTGGCCGGATGAATGTCACCGTATCCGACCGTGGTGATGGTGACAATGCTGAAATAAAAGGCGTCTGCCGGCGGTAAGCCTTCAATGAAAACGAAGCCGAAGGTGCCGACCATAATGATAATAAGCAACAGCAGAATAAAAACTCGTAACCTAAATCTCAGCTTATCCATAAGCGTACCTGCCGGGATAATCTGAAGGCTCGACTTGGCCGGAATCGCCATCTTGACAGGCCGTTGCCTCAGAATCGGGCGCCTTGGTAATGTTCAACTCGTAACTGTTCAAAACGTAATGACCTCAAAGCCTTCTTCTAGGTACCGAGCTACACTGGGATGTCCTGTCATTTCATCCAAGAGCCTTAATCCTTGGGCCCTCACTGCTTCCAGTGTGCCCATCTTGTTGGAGCAAGCCTTGCAAGCGCCATCAATGAGGTCTAAACCTTTCGCCTTTTCATAAAGGCGATGCGCAGGGTTATCTTCCTTGGCCAGTTCAGGGACCAACTTGGTTGCAGAGCCCTCAATGACTATCTTGACTTCATATCCTCTATCGTTCATGTCAATGGCATTCAACAGCACGTGCATGAAGCACATAGGCTCGCCATTAAAGGCAAAGAGGGCAATTTTTTTCATCGGCACACCTCCTGTCTCTATCAGTATCCAATCACAGCGTTAAGGTTATCTCGCCCGCTCCCTCTAGTCGCTCGAGCTCACCCCGGGTAAATAGGCTACGCATTTCACAGGGCAGGGAGAAGGATTCAGCTCAAAAACTCCGTGCCTCGGTGCGCTCTGTGAGAGATAAAAGTTCACTTATCTGTCTCAAAGTTCTTCCCATGCGATGCAGTCGCCAGGGCAATTCTTAATCGCTTCCTCCACCTCCTCTTCCGAGTATTCCGGCAGTTCAATAACCTCAATGTAACCAGCATCGTTTCGCCTGAATACGGTGGGACACAGATCTAAACATGCCTCGCAGTCAACACATTCACCCACATCAATAGCCGGAACCCTCATCATCCGTATGCACTTGAAAGCGCCTGGGCTATCTTTTTGCCAAGCTGGTAGCAAGCTTTTAGGCCCTGATCTTCGGGGACATATTGTACCTTCACACCAGGATCGATCAGTTCAAACTTCATCGCCTCAAGTTCCTTGTTAATCAACTTAACCGCCTCGCCGCTCCAGCCATAAGAGCCAAATGCGGCACCGATCTTGTTTTTGGGCCTGAGCCCCTTCATGTAGGTCAGAAAATCGCTGACAGTGGGAAAGAGGCCGTTGTTCAGCGTTGGAGAGCCGACAATGACCGCCCCGGCATCAAGGACTTCGGTCATAATGTCGCTCCGGTCACACTGTCTTAAGTGCATAGGCCTGGCATCCATACCTTCCTCTCCAAGGGTCTCCACAATCGCCTCTGCCATCGTTTCAGTGCTGTGCCACATAGTGTCATAGACGACCACGGCCTTTCTTTTAGGTGTCTGGGTGCTCCATTCCACATAGGCATTAATAATCTTTGAAGGGTCTTGCCGCCAGATAATACCGTGGTCAGGACAGATCATATCCAGAGCTAAACCCATCTTCTTAACCTTGCCCACCAATTTGAGAATCAGACGAGAATAAAGCAGCAGGATGTTGGCAAAGTATTTCTTGGCATGGGGCATGATGGCATCACCCACCTGATCGTCAAACCTTTCAAGTCCTGCATAGTGCTGTCCAAAGGCATCGCTGGAAAAGAGGATCTTGTCTTCTTTAACATAGGTAAACATGCTGTCCGGCCAGTGGAGCATCCTGGTCTCCAAAAAGGTGAGGGTCCTCTTCCCCAGGCTCAACTGCTCTCCATTTTCCACTGGCTGGCAAGTCCATTTCCGGCCAAAATGGTGGCGGAGATTCTTGAAGCCCATCTTTGAGCAATACAGCGGTTTGTCTTCCCCGATTCTATGCATCACCCTTGGCAGCCCCCCTGAATGGTCCATCTCCGAGTGGTTGCTGATCACATAGTCGATCTCTTTGGGGTCCACAATTTGTCCGATGCTGTCTATCAATTCGTCGGCAAACTCTTTTTTCACGGTGTCAATCAGAGCAATCTTTTCATCGACGATCAAAAAGGAATTGTATGTAGTTCCATAGGGCGTGGAATAACCGTGCATGTCACGAATATTCCAGTCAATAACGCCCAACCAGTAGATGTCTTTGGCGATTTCTAAAGGTTTCATCTCTCTTCCTTGTTTTACGAGTTTGTCATCATCTTTGAGTGATAATATAATCATAAGCCGACAGAGCCCCCTTGGCCCCCTCGCCTGCAGCGACAATGACCTGCTTGAATGCCACATCGGTCACATCCCCGCAGGCAAAAACCCCGGCAACACCAGTGCGGCACCTGGAGTCTATAACAATCTCTCCTATACGATTTGTTTCCAGAGTATCGACTACAAGCTCAGAGTTGGGGAGCAGGCCAATCTCTATAATGATTCCCTGCACATCGTGGTTTCTAAGCTCTCCGGTTTCTATCGACTGCGTCTCCAGACCCTCAACGGCTGAATCCCCCACAATGCGAATAATCTTGTACTCGGTGAAAACCTCTACCTTGGGCGAAGTCATAACCTTATCCTGAAGAATCTGGTCCCCGGTCAACGGCGTCAAAGAGACCATGTACACCTTGCGGGCGACCTTCATCAAATCAATAACCGCCTCAAGGGCCGAATTCCCCCCGCCCGCCACTGCCACATCAAGATCTGCAAACAAAGGGGCATCGCATGTGGAGCAGTATGTCACCCCCATACCGATAAACTCTTTTTCCCCAGGCACACCGAGGGGCCGGGGACGCTTTCCGGTGGCAATAATAATAGTCTTGGCAAGATACGTCTTTCCATCACCGGTAATCACCTTTTTGATTTTCCCGGTCAGCTCCAGGGCTTTCACTTCAACTCCCACAAGCCTTTCTGCCCCATATTTCTGAACATGTTCCTCAAACTTTGAAATGAGATCGGCTGTCTCTATCTGGCTAAAACCAAGGTAGTTGTCCACATCGTAAGTCCAGGTCACCTGTCCCCCGATGTCTTTACTTACTAGAAGCGTTTTAAGGACTTTTCGGACAGCATAAATTGCAGCACTCAGACCGGCAGGACCTCCGCCGATGATTATAACATCGTAGAGGGGAGAAACCAGCCCCGGCACAGCTAATCCCAGCTTTTGACTCAACTCACCAGTAGCATCCAGGCTGACCAGGTCACTATATCCCCCTATGGGGTCATCCCCTATCAGGATCTGGGGGAGGGAGCCGCTACCGGCCTTCTCCCTCATCTCGTTCCATGCTTTCGATCCGGGCCGGGCCTCAATCTCTTCAAAACGGATCCCTCTTTCTGCCAAAAATGCCTTGGCCTTGGCACAAAAAGGGCATCCATTTGTCGAATAGATGGTAACATTGGCCATGGTATCCTCCACCTTTGATGACTTAGTACACGCATTTTTAAATACGATTCCGTGCAAAAAGCCCTTCTGTACACCTTAGAGGGACTCTTTCTTGTTTGACTGAGCCTCGGAACTGTGGTCAAGGCACCTCAGGGCCATTTCAACACGGTCACGGTCAAACCCTACCATCACCTCGTTGCACACCGCTATCACCGGCACCCTTAAGGCACCACCAGATATCTTGCGCATCTCCTCCAGCGCTGCCTTGTCCTTGGTCACGTCATACGACGTATACGGCACCCCTTTTTGTGAAAGGAACTCCTTTGCCGTCTTGCAATGGGGTCACGTCGGAGTGGTATAAATC
>JAQYWL010000314.1 GCA_030145035.1 Desulfobacteria bacterium
CAAACACGTAAAGTGTTACCAATTTTCAATATTCAATATTCAATCGTCAATATTCAATTATCAGTGACCAATGACGAATAACGAATGACGAATGACGAATGACGAATGACGAATGAATAGTTATGATCTACGGTATCGGCATCGATATGGTTGAAATCTCTCGCATTGAAAAAGCCCTGGAGCGCTGGGGAGAGCCATTTCTCAAACGGGTCTTTACACAAGCCGAAATCAAATACTGTCACCATGGGGTGCGTGCCGCATCACGATTCGCCCTTCGCTTTGCAGCCAAAGAGGCTTTTTCAAAGGCCCTTGGGTCAGGCTTCCGCAACGGACTCGGCTTGCGGCATATTGAAGTTGTGCGTGGTCCCAATGGACGTCCCCACCTCAGCTTACACAGGAGGGCCAAAGAGCTGTGCGAACGCCATGGTATCAAGAATAGCTTTTTGAGCCTTTCGGACAACGGCCTGTACGCCGTCGCCGTGGTCGTTCTGGAGGTATGAATGTATCTTGTTACGGCTCAACAGATGAAGGAGATGGACCGTCTGACCATTGAATCCTTTGGAATTCCCGGCATCGTCCTCATGGAAAGCGCGGGACGAGGTACTGTGGACGCCTTATTTCGACACTTTCCGGACTTACGCCACATGAAAGTAGGTATTGCCGCCGGGCGGGGTAACAATGGTGGCGACGGTTTTGTAATCGCCCGATATCTGGCCGGCAACCATATCGAGTTGGCTGTGTATCTGCTGTCCGAAAGAGAGCGTGTTCGAGGGGACGCAGCTACTAACCTGAAACTGCTTGACCAAATGGGGGTCCCGGTTCATGAAGTCCCGGACATGGCCGCACTTGAATTCCAAAAGGGCCAGATGAGACAGTGTAACCTTTGGATAGATGCCATGCTCGGCACCGGTCTCAAATCTGATGTCCGGGGGCTCTTCAAAGAGATCATTGAGTTTTTAAATACGCTTCAAAAACCCATCATTGCCGTAGATCTCCCATCCGGTCTTGACTCAGACACTGGCAAACCACGTGGTTGCTGCATCAAGGCAATGGTGACTGTGACCTTTGGATTACCTAAAATTGGCCACGTTGTGTTACCGGGAACCGAGTTTGTCGGCACATTGGAGGTCGTCGATATTGGAATCCCACCTGCTATTGTTGCTGAGGTCGGCCCAAAACATCATCTCCTGACCCGAGAAATGATAAAGGCATGTCTTAAATCGAGGGCACTTCAAAGCCACAAGGGAACCACCGGGCATCTCTTGGTTATAGGTGGATCACCAGGCAAGACCGGTGCGGCGGTCATGACAAGTAGCGCGGCCATGCGCGTGGGTGCAGGACTCGTAACCCTTGGAATTCCGGAGAGCCTCAACATGGCCATGGAATCGCAGTTGACCGAAGTGATGACCGTACCGTTGCCTGAAAATGCGAACCAAACCCTGGGATTATCAGCCTATGAGAGGATTATGGGCCTATTGGAGGGCAAGAAGGGCCTGGCCATTGGCCCGGGCCTGGGCACGGCCAAGCCAACACACAATCTGGTTAGAAGGCTCATCCAAACATCTCCTGTTCCTATAGTGATTGGCGCAGACGGGCTCAACGCTCTTGTTGGAGGCTTAGAGTGTCTGAAAGACCTGAAGGTGCCTATCGTGATGACGCCTCATCCAGGTGAGATGGCAAGACTTGTGGGAACGACGCCCTCACAGGTCCAGCAAGAAAGAATCCGTGAGGCCCGCAATTTTGCGACAACCCGCAAGGTCTATTTGGTCTTGAAAGGAGCGAGAACAGTTGTTGCTCACCCTGACGGGACCGCCTCGATCAACCCCACTGGAAATCCCGGTATGGCTTCCGGCGGGATGGGAGACGTGCTCACAGGCATGATTGCAGGTCTGATCGTCCAGGGTCTGTCTGTTAGTGAAGCTGTAAATGCAGGTGTCTACTTACACGGTTGTGCGGCTGATTTCCTTGCCCAAAGCATGGGTCCGGTGGGATTTCTCGCCTCGGATGTCATAGAAATTCTTCCTGGGCAATTCAAGGGATTGGAGAAGTCCCCCCCGGGCCGTCCTCCCTACCCGAACGCATTTGTCAGAGCCGTAACCGTTCACCCCCTGAACTATTACTCAGAATCCTTTGAAAACCAAGGAACATCACTTCATCTCCCATTCTCCTGAAGAAACGCTTCGCTTGGGGGCATTTCTCGGCAAATATCTGACCAATGGATCGGTAGTTGCCTTGAGCGGCGAACTGGGGAGCGGCAAAACCTGTCTTACCCAGGGAATTGCCAGAGGTTTACAGGTGCCTGAGGGCCTTTATGTGACAAGTCCGAGTTATACCCTAATAAATGAATATCCTGGACGGCTTCGCCTCTTTCACGCGGACCTGTATCGCATAAGGAACGTAGTCGAACTGGATGAGATTGGGCTGGGTGAGATTATGGGATGTGATGGCGTCACAGTCATTGAATGGGCCGAAAAGATGATTGAGCTGCTCCCGAAAGAACGACTCTTTATCTCGATTTCCATCGTGGATGACCAGACCCGCGAATTGCACCTGACAGCATATGGACAAAGTGCTGTTGATTTGATAGAGAAATGGGCATCCTTCATTCCTCGGTTTACACTTTTCAAGAATGCGGGCGCCAAGAGATAAATTCTTTTGTTCGTACTTTTTGGTGTCAGGTGTCAGGTGTCAGGTGTCAGGTGTCAGGAACTGAAAAAGCAAGACCTGAAACCTGAACAC
>JAQYWL010000117.1 GCA_030145035.1 Desulfobacteria bacterium
ACTTTACGGTGAGCGGATGCGGCACTGTCACAGCCATCATATCAAACTCCCAGGGAAATAAAGCTTCGTCAAGGCAGGCGGCCTTGATTAACAAACACGTAACGCGCCCGTTTCCGCAGTTTGGGTTGACATCCTCTTGCTTCTATAAAATAATAAAATAAATAAGCAGCCGAGGGGGTGCCCAGCAGGGCTGAGATCAGACCCCTTGAACCTGATCCAGGTAGTACTGGCGTAGGGATCGGCTAGGTGTTTTCGCGCATCACCTGAGGCTGCTCTTTCGTAGAGCGGTCTTTTTGTTTAAGAAGGAGGGAGTGTCATGACCCAACTAGAGATGGCGAGGGAGGGAAAGATCAGCCTGGAAATGGAGCAGGCATCTGCCGCTGAAAACATAAGTGCAGAAAAACTGCGACAGCTCATCGCCTCCGGACGGGCGGTTATCCCGAAGAACAAGAGGCGCCAATTTGAGCGGGTCCTGGCCATTGGCGAGGGCCTGCGTACCAAGGTCAATGCCAACATTGGCACCAGCGGTCTGTGTTGTGGGGTGGAACAGGAGCTTGAGAAGCTGGAGGCCGCTGTAGCTGCTGACACCGATTCAGTGATGGATCTCTCCACCGGCGCTGATTTCACGGAAGTGCGCCGGATGGTATTGGAACGCTCGCCGGTGATGGTTGGGGCAGTGCCTATTTACGCGGTGGCCACCCAGTTACGCCTGGAAGGGAAGACCTTAGCCAGGATGAGCGCCGACGCCCTTTTCAGGAGTATTGAGACCCAGTGTGCCGAAGGTCTCGATTACATTACCGTTCACTGTGGGGTCACCAGAGAAGTTGTCCGACGTCTGGAACATTACCAGCGCCTTATGCCGTCGGTAAGTCGTGGCGGCTCCATCCTCATGCACTGGATGGAGCAAAACAACAAAGAGAATCCCCTCTACCAAGACTTCGATGCGTTGCTGGACATTGCTCACACTTATGACGTTACCCTGAGCCTGGGGGACGGCTTTCGGCCGGGAACAGTGGTAGATGCCACCGATGGGCCGCAGGTCCAGGAACTCATCCTCCTTGGCGAGTTGGCCCGCCGAGCTCAGGCGCGGGGAGTGCAGATAATCATCGAGGGGCCTGGCCACGTGCCTCTGAATCAGGTGGTTGCCAACGTGGTTATGGAGAAACAGCTCTGTGACGGAGCCCCTTTCTACCTGTTGGGCCCCCTGACTACGGATATTGCTCCCGGCTACGACCACATCACTGGAGCCATCGGTGGAGCCATTGCCGCTGCCGCTGGCGCTGATTTTCTGTGCTATGTGACCCCAGCCGAGCACCTCTGCCTCCCAAATGCGGATGATGTGCGTGCCGGGGTGATTGCCGCCCGCATTGCAGGGCATTCAGCAGATATTGCCAGGGGTCTCCCCGGAGCCATCGAGCGTGACCGGCAAATGTCCACCTATCGCCGTGACCTTGACTGGGAGGGGATGATGTCCCAGGCCCTTGATCCTGACTGGGCCAGGCAACGGGTCAGTTTGAGCTCTGACAAGGAAACCTGTACCATGTGCGGAGAGTTCTGCGCGGTGAAGCTTTCCCGGCGATCGCAGAAAAGGTCCACAACCCATCTCGGTCACCCGGAAATCCGGGGGGACCAAGAATGCCGAGAAAGTCAGGTTGTCCGATGATGTTAGTTGCTATTGGGTAATGTGGTCGAAGAATCGGATCACCGTGTCGCCGCGCTGATCAAGAAGATTCTTCAATTGGGGTTCGGTCAAGACACTGACAACATCCGGGTCGTCCGGGGAGATAGATCCGAAAAATATTCTCTTGATCTTTCCGGACTCCACCATAACCATTAACCCAAGATCATTCGTGCCTTCGAAATCAGTGACAAATTCGAATTCGTCAAAGTCTTCCGGGGGGTCCGGTAAATATCGACAGGTAACCCCAAAGGGCTTCAGGCTCTTTGCATCCTTGATGTTCTCCAGGCTAATCGGTGAACCAATGTATTTCCGTAGTCGTTCCATGGCATTCCTCTCCCCCCTTACTTTGACAAAGATAGTCGCTAGCGGTGCCAGCTCATCATTTCGTTATGCCCTCCCCGTTCAATAACTCCAAGACGATTTGAATAGCTCCAGCCATTAGCGGATGGCATATTTCAGTGGGTACTTTTGAAGGGTCGTAGTCCAGAATGTCGCCGCAGTGGTTGCCAGGGTATCTTGCTATGAGCTCATTGAAACGCGCCTCCAGGTCCTCAATCAAAAGATAGACCTCCCTGTCGAGCTTATCTATACCGGCAAAAACTAGAAGGCACGCCGCTCCGGTCAGGGCCCCACACGTTGCCCCCTGCAACCCGATAGCTCCAACCAGGCCCCCAGTCCCCTTGACAAGATCAGCGCTGGACATACCCAGTTCCCTGAGTCCAATATCTACTATGATCTGGCTGCAAAGAAGGCCCCTTTCAGCGGCTTTTTTTATTTCCCGGTGAAGATATTCTATGGATGGTGTGTTCATTTCTGCCATATCTTTTCTTTCTTGCAAACCAAAGTAAGTGTCGAGTGTAAATCACGGCTGTTGGCAATGAGAAAATCCGTGTCCGTCTGCTGCGTATTTAGTTTTGGGGAAAAGGTGTCAGGTTTCGGGTTTCAGGGTTGAGAAACTTAAAGAGCTGAAACCCCTGGCCCAGACCTGGATTGGTGCTTTGGTATTCCATCGGAGACACCGAAGCGCCAGGGCAGGCTGAACACTGACACCTGGCTATTGAACTCAATAACCAACAATCTTGATTTACACCCGTGAGTGTCCGATGGCAAACTATCACAAATCAAATAACTACAGGACAATGTTGTGCCGGGCCTGGTAGCTGTTGCGGGAAATAACAGGTGGCGGGTTACGCTAGATCCCGCCAAAGAATCTTCGGACAAAGAAAAAGGGATGTCGGAAAACCGGGCATCCCTTTACTTCTGCTCAGCGTTAGCTGAAAGTACGGTTCAATGATCAACGCTTCTGATACCAGCTCCCGTCCTACGTCTTCAGCTTGGCCCGGAGCGAGTCGGTGAAAGCAAGGTTGAGGTTCAGTTTCAGCTCTTTCTCAGACAGACCGAGTGCCAGGCCCATGAGCTGAGGAAGATAGAGGATAGAGATATCCAACGCCTCACCCCGCGCCTTCGAAACCTCGGCTTGATACCCTTCCAGGTTGATCTGGCACATGGGACAGACAGTGACGATGCAGTCGGCCCCCTTCGCGGCCGCAAGGAGCTCACCCACATGCTCCATGGCCACGGGTTTTTTGGTTGACATCAATGCCGCGCCACAACACTTGGCTCCCATTGCCCAGGGGTGGACTTCAGCTCCCAGGGCCTTTATTAGCGGTTCCATGCACGTAGGTTGCTCAGGATCATCATAGGTGCCGTAAGGTCGCAGGGCCTGACAGCCGTAGTAGGGGGCAACCCGCACACCCGAAAGCTTTTTCTTCACCTGAGCCTCGATAGCTTCAGGGTCAACATCGTTGGCGACCACGTCCAGGAGATGGCGTACCTTCATGCCACCTTTGTAACTCAAACCTTCTACACTGAGGACTTCATTGATCTTATTCAGGAGTTCCGGATCCTGCTTCACATGTTCCCCAACCCTGGCAAGGTTTAAGCAGCAAGCACTGCACGGAATCAGGAAATCGCCCTCAATATCCATCCGCTCTCCCAGTGCGAGGTTGCGAGCCGCCAGGACAATAGAAAGCAGATAGCTCTCAGATTGTGCCGCGCTGGCACCACAGCAGGTCCAGTCCTCTAACTCCATCAATTCTGAACCGAGCGCCTTCATCGCAGCCTGAGTGGACACGTTATATTCGAGGGCTGTGCCCTCCAGGGAACAGCCTGGATAGTAGATATACTTCATTACTTTGCCTCCAGTTCCTCTACCTTGCGAAACATCGCGTCAAACCTTCCTTTTCCAAAGAACTTCGGCACTTCAAAGGAGACCTTGCCCTTGCCCATCAGTTTCATCCCCAGAGAAGCAAAACTAAAGGGGAGAAGAGGATTCTTCATCGACAAAAGATATCGGTTCATGAACTCCATCTCCTTCACCCGGCCATATCGCCGCACCGTGTGCATGAAGCTTCCGTAGAACCTGGTGCTGCTCTTATACATATCTATGTCTTCCGCTGCAGCTATCCTCTTCAAGGCATCAATGGTCTCGGTCAAAGGAAGGCCCCGCGGACAGCGTAGCGTACAGAAATAGCACGCCGAACATAGAAAAAAAGTCTTGCTCTTGAAAATCTCGTCTTTCTGTCCTAGTTGGGCCAACCGCCACAACTGCCGGGGCGTAAGGTCCATGGCAAAGGCATTGGGGCACGAGCCCGTGCAGGTGCCGCACTGCATACAGGTCTGAATCTTCTCCTGGATAGATGCCATGACTTCCGATGCAGTCGATCCATAAGCCTGGCTGGTTACATCAAGCTGCTGGGCGCTCATTGAGCATAGTCTCCTATCTTCTTCAAACTATATGGTAGTCTGGGCATCTTTCATTTTCGCCGTAAAGTAGTTTACACCTATTGACCAGTGTTCGGGTTTCAGTGTTCAGGTCTTGCTTTTTCAGTTTCTGACACCTGGTGCCTGGTTTCAGGTTTCAGTGTTCAGCTCTTGAGTTTATTCACTCCTGACACCTGACACCTGATTCGATCTCGCACACGATCTCCAGCAAAAAGCGTAAACTACGAAATGAAGGATGCCGTAGTCTGGATGAATCCTCTCATCTAAAAAGCTCCTTCCAGGGCGTCATCAATCACCTCAAACATCTGCTGGTCCCGGTACCCCAGAAGCACCGAGGCGCTGTTGGGACACACTGCCGCACAAGAACCGCAGCCCTGGCACATAAGCACATCCACCACGATCTTATCCGTGTCCTCATCATACCATCTGGCTCCATAGGGACACGCTGCAATGCATTGCTCGCACAGTGAGCAAAGGCTGTGACGCACCTCGGCCACGACGCCACCTGCGGCCAGACGTTCGCTGCTCAGGATCCTGAGAGCCCGCTGTGCGGCTGCCTCGGCCTGAGCAATCGACTCGGTGATGGAGGAGGGCGAATGGGCAATCCCGCACATAAAGATCCCTTCCTTCATGAAATCCACCGGCCGCCATTTGGATTCCGCTTCCTGGAAAAAGCCGTCGTTGTCCACCTCCACCCCGAACATGTCTGCAAGCTTTTTGTGGTCGCCCGGAATGACTCCAGTGCTGGGCACAAGTGCGAGCTTTTTCTGGTCGCCAGCAACGATCCCTGTGCTGAGCACAAGCAGGTCGGGGTGCAATACAATTTCCCGGCCAAGGATTGGATCAATGGCGGAAATGCGTGGGCGGCCATTTTCAACCGTTACCTGGGGCTTTTCGCTCACTTCGTACTGAATAAAAAGCACCCCGGCCTGACGGGCCCTGGTATAATAAGTCTCCATGAACCCATAGGCCATGATATCCCTGTAAAAGATGTAAACCTGGATCTCAGGGTTTTGTTCCTTGAGGTAGAGGGCGTTTTTCAGGGCCGAGGCACAGCAGATCCGGCTACAGTAATTGCGTGGTTCCTCCCTGGAGTCCACGCACTGGATCATGGCCACCACACCAAGGTTGGCAGGGTTCATGGTTCCGTCTTCAAGCTTCTGCTCCAATTCGTGCTGGGTGACTATGGCCTCGCTTTTGCCGTAAGAGTATGACTCGGTCTTGGCTTCATGAGCGCCGGTAGCCAGCACTGCCACGCCGTGCTCCAGGGTTTCGCCTGCCCCCTCCGCCTTCTCAATGGTCGTGATAAAACGGCCGACTCGCCCCTGGGAGTGGATCACCCGCGCCTTCTTGTAAACATGGATGTGCGGATGCTTTTCCACCCTGGAGATCGTGTTCTCCAGGAGATCCTGGGGTGAATACCCTTCAAGAGTCCGATGCAACAAGCGGACATTGCCTCCCAATTCTTCTGCCTGTTCTACCAGGCCCACCTCAAAGCCGTGGTCGGCAATGGCGAGAGCTGCGGTCATCCCGGCAATCCCGCCTCCCATAACCAGAGCCTTCTGGATGATCGGAGTAGTGGGTACTGGCAAGGGGTCCGTGCCCTTCAGCGTGCCAATGCCCATGGCTATCGTCGAACGAATATCCCGACCTGCCTGCTCCTTATCCCCATTGCGGCCAGGAAATACCGTGGTTCGGATGTCCACCACATCCATGAGCGCCGGGTGAAGGCCAACTGCTTCACCCAATTCCTGAAGCTTTTCTGTATACACGTAGGGCATACAAGCGCCAATCAGAACTCGATTCGCCTTGGAGTCCTGCAATTTCTCTTGCAGTTCA
>JAQYWL010000167.1 GCA_030145035.1 Desulfobacteria bacterium
GTGATACGTTCCCCCGCACTGCACGGCATTGCCGACAGGCGGGGAATGTTCTAACCGCACAGCTCCAAATATTTCAAGTTATAAAATCGCTTCGCGATTTTATGTAACGCGGCTACGCCGCTCGAAAAAAGGAAATTCCTACACAATCAAGTTTCGCACCCGAGAATTGGACCTGGGATCTTTATGGTAGGGCTTAAAGAAAGAAGCGTTCGGCGGACAGCAAACAGCTATCAGCGAAAAAAAGAATCGGCGCAACCAATCAAAGATCTTTTGATACCACCTCTTTTCGTTATGTTCGTCATGATCAGCCAAGGCGGCATAGAAAGCGCCATCTACCGCCCCCTCCTTCCTTTGCCGAAGCCTCTACCAAATCCACGACCCATACCCTTTCCGTAGCCTCCTCTACCCTGTGCATTTCCACTGCCCTGCATCCTGTCCGCACTCGGCTGGCACTGTGCATTATCCGGCCTGCCTACGTATTTCTGTCTCTCTTCGGGGGTCATGTCTTGAACCCTTTTCTGCCACTCAGTCCTGAAGGCATCCCTTTCTTCCTCAGAGGCATCTTGCAGCGTGCCCCTCATGCCGGCAAGCTCCTCTGTTGTATACTTGCTGTAGTCCGCAGCAAAAGCATTACCTGCCAAAAGGCCAAGGCCGAGGACTAAAATAATGATAAGATTCCTTCTCATGGTCTTGTACTCCTTTTACTTTCCAAAAACATTGTTTCCTCCTTTAGAGCTCTGATTTCCACGTTTTTCAACATTCCCCAAGAGATCGTTTCATGAGAGTCATGTAACATTCCATAATACCCTCAACAATGCAGTAGCAGACACGTGGTCCATCGATCTCCCCCTGTACCCAGCCTGTTTCTTTTAACACCTTCAGGTGCTGCGAGACCGTAGACTGTGCAAGCGGGATGGCATCGACAATGTCACCACAAACACATCTTGCATCCGGCGGCCTGTTTGAAAGCATACGGACAATCTCTACACGTGCAGGATGAGCAATCCCTTTGGACAGTTCAGCCAATCTTTTTCTGCACGCCTCCACAGACATTTTGCCAATGGCTTTGATGTACGCTGAATCACGCTCACATGCATTTTTTTCTGTCATCTACAGTTCCCACACTGGCAGGTTTTTTGGCCGTTACATACGCAGAAAAGACTATACGTTCTGTCCCCTCTCCGACGTTCCAGCTTTTGATTATTTGTTCACTCAAGTTTTTCTTTGTGATCGAAATGGCTTCAAAGCCGAGTCCATTAAGAACCTGTCTCACCTCATCAGGTGAGATTGCCCCAGCAATTCAGCCGGTGTAGGCTGAAGGGTTTTCTTTTATTTCCTCTGGAAGTTCTCCTGAACTTAAGACATCTGATATGCTGATTCTACCTCCAGGCTTGAGGACCCTGAAGATTTCTCCGTAGACAGCCCTTTTTTCGGGTGAAAGATTAATGACACAGTTGGAGAGCACCACATCCACTGAACTGTCTGCAACAGGCAGCTTTTCTATATCTCCCAATCTGAATTCAACATTGGTGACGTTGAGTTTCTCGGCATTCTTCCTGGCCATGCTTATCATTTCCGGCGTCATGTCAACGCCGATAACCTGGCCCTCAGCCCCCACGCTTTTTGCAGCCAGAAAAGCGTCAAATCCTGGGCCGTTTCCTAAATCGACTACGGTTTCCCCAGGCTTCAAATCCGCCATGGAGAGCGGGTTTCCACATCCGAGACCCAGATTTACTTCGCCTAATCCAATGGCGAGTTGGCCATTCGTGTAGCCAAGCCTTTGACCCAAATCCAAGATTTGCACAGGGCTTGTTGAACCAACGCAACACTCCTCTGAGCAGCCACACTTAGCTGACCGGGCAACCTTGGCATAGCTCTTCCTGACCATGCTCCGGATTTCATCCTTTGATAGTTTCATCTTGTTTCCTTGCTTAATCGGTTATCGTCGATTTACGATTATCAGTCCAACATCTCTATGTCAACCACTTTCTTATTGTTCGTAAAACAAGAAGCCGCTATCTCACAAAACCTGTTTGTACACGGATTAACAAGGTGATATTATGAAATTTGATGGACCCGTAAAAAGTCCCATTTCCCCTCCCCCTTTGGGTCTGAGGCCTCAGGATCGATGACTCGCGGGAGAGGGGTGGGGTGAGGGGGATGTAAGGGGTGAGTTTGGTGCTCCTGGTACTTTTTTGCCCAGGAAAGTGGCATTTCTTTTCCCAGTTCATGGCTTTGTAAAACCAATATTCTGGATCTGATTCTTCGTGCATTTGGAGCTAACATACTAGAATTCCAAGACAAATATTTAACCCATCATTTAATTCACTTTAGAATCGAAACTTGCACGCTTTTTGCAAAACAGGACTTGTTGACAGAGCGAGCTCCCTATCAGCTATGACCCAATTGCAGTTTCCATGAGCTTCTATATACCCTCTGCCAAAGAGCGAGTTGTTAGCGACTGATATTGCAGGGACAATTTATGCATCAAAACAATACAGGCCTCGATACTATGTCTTGCCCCGAAAAAAGCAAATTCCTATTCCTTAGAAGAGGAGGCATGAGAGATGAATACGATGAGAACAAATCTGGTATTGGTACTGGTAGGTTTTTTGGTTTTAGGCTTTACTGGTATAAGTTTTGGGCAAGTCAAGCTTTTTGAAAAAGATATGGTGGGGGCTATTGGAGGACCAAAATGGGCCCCGGGTGAGATCATCGTAAAATTCACTCCAGGAACCCCTAAGAATGTGATAGCCAATTTAAATTCAAAGCACGGTACCTCTGTACTCTATACCAGCCCATTTGCTGGCTTTAAGAGATTAAGGATTCCAAGGGGCAGGACGCTCGCTCAAATGGTGGAGATCTATAAAAGGAACCCCAATGTGGAATATGCTGAGCTAAACTATATAGCTTCCGCGCTCATGACTCCCAATGATCCTTACTATTTTTATCAGTGGCATCTCGACAATGCTGAGTATGACGGGATTAATATGGAATCTGCCTGGGACATTGAGACAGGAAACTCCAGTGTTATAGTGGCAGTGATAGACACGGGAGTGGCTTATGAAGATTATATAGAAGAGGCTATTCCTATTGGAAGGAGCGGGAAATTTACGTATATAACTTACGAACTCGCTCCTGACCTGTCTGGCAAAAACTTCGTAGCCGGTTATGATTTCGTCAACGACGATGACCACCCTAATGACGATGAAGGACACGGTACCCATGTTACAGGAACCATTGCTCAAAGTACGAATAATACTGAAGGGGTAGCCGGGGTGGCCTTCAATACATCTATTATGCCGGTAAAGGTATTGGATAGCGGCGGTTCCGGAACCTATGCAGATATTGCCGATGGCATCTATTTTGCTGCCGATAACGGGGCCCAAATTATCAATATGAGCTTAGGTGGAGCCAGTGGGTCGATTACCCTGGAGGAAGCTGTTGCTTACGCCTACAGAGAAGGGGTTACCATAGTTTGCTCATCAGGGAACAATGGGTGGTCGGATACCGTGCTTTATCCTGCAGCCTATGACGACTACTGTATCGCAGTTGGCGCTACCAGATACGATGAAGCAGTAGCTTCTTATTCTAACTGGGGACCTTCCTTGGATCTGACAGCACCCGGCGGGGATTCCCTGGACCAAAACAACGATGGGTATATAGATGGAGTCCTTCAGCAGACCTTCGATAATAACCCTACAGATTGGGGTTACTGGTTTTATCGTGGTACTTCTATGGCTGCTCCTCATGTGAGTGGGGTGGCAGCCCTGTTAATAGCCAATGGTGTGGCGATTACTCCGGATGACGTCAGGGAGGCTTTACAGTCTACTGCGGAGGATAAAGGGGTTCCCGGTTGGGATCCAGCGTATGGCTGGGGGATAGTAGACGCATATGCCGCCCTGAATTACACCCTGGGGTCTAACAATCCACCAGTAGCAGATGCAGGTGGCCCTTACACGGGAACAGAGGATAATGGCATAACATTTGATGGTTCAGATTCTTATGATCCAGATGGCGATACCATAACTTACTCTTGGGATTTTGGTGACGGCGCAACTGGGGCAGGGAAAATCCTGACCCATACATATACTGCTGGTGGAGAATATGCGGTTACCCTTGTTGTAAATGACGGCAAAGCGGATTCCACTTCTGACACTACAACCGCTACTATTGCTGAGGTTAACGATCCACCAGTGGCAGATGCAGGGCCAGACCAAACAGCCCTGGTGGGTGAAGAAGTGACATTTGATGGTTCGGGCTCCTACGATATCGACGATGGCATAGCCGTATACGATTGGGACTTCGGCGATGGAACAACAGGTAGTGGTAAAACCACCACCCACACCTATTCAACTCCTGGGACCTACACCGTTACTTTGACAGTAACAGATGATGGTGGCCTAACAGCTACAGACGAAGCAATAGTGACCGTTACAGAAGAGCCAACTTTAGTTATGCATGTGGCAAGCATTGACGTGGTCCTTAGCGCCAGAACTGCTGGGCGAAATATATTCACAAAGGCAGTGGCAACCGTAACCATCATGGATGCAAGTGATAATCCAGTAGAGGGGGCAACGGTATATGGTTCTTGGAGTGACGCTACTTCTGATACCGACTCTGGAGTAACTGATTCGTCCGGAAAAGTAACATTAAGTTCAGATGAAGTAAAGAATTCCCCAAGTGGGACAACCTTCACCTTCACCGTGGATGATGTTACAAGATCAGGCTGGACCTATGATTCCACAGCTAATCTTGACACAAGTGACTCGGTAAGCGTTCCCTAAGCCTCGATACAAGATTAGATCGCACATAGAAAAACCTCCCAGCTTCCAAAAGAACTTGGGAGGTTTTTCTTATGAACCAGGGATAAATATGGATAAGAAAATTTTAATGAGAAGGGTGGTACCGGTAGTGATAGTAGTTGCTATCGTCTTAAGTGTGGAGCAATGTTGCGCCCTCTCTAAGGAAAAAGGGAATGTAGAGAAAGCTATCGAGGTAGAACAAGAGTGGAAAGGCTACCATTGTGCTTACACTATAGCCTCAAAACTGGTAATAAAGACTGAGGATCGATGGAAAGAGATTTGGGAAAAGGTGCACCTTCTAAGGCTTCCTAAACCAGAGCTACCTAAGATTGACTTTGAAAAAGAGATGGTGGTTGCTGTTTTTATGGGAGAGCGTAGCAGTGGAGGTTATGAAATCGAAATAAGAAAGATAATCAAAACAGAAAAGGAAATTGTAGTAGAAGTGGAGGAAAAAGAACCTTCCCCTGAATCGCTTCAATCAATGGCTTTAATCCAGCCCTATCATATAGTAGTGGTCAAAAGTTCCCCTCTTCCAGTAAGATTTCAACATCCATAAAAATCCAACGGTTCGTTTTAAAACGATTATTGGGGCCGAAAGGGTCTTTGATGCCTTGGAGTGGCCCTGTACTGTTAAATTTCTTGCAGCCTGGTAGGGTGGGCTCGGCCCACCGATAAATGTCGCACTTACACCGGGGCGTGCGGTCGATCCATGAACGGACAATGAACTTAATGATGGTGGGCAAAACCCACCCTACGATCTGCCCGGCCATAAAAACGGGCGGTTCATATGGTGTGCGGATACGTGTGTTGGGTTTCGCATTTCTTAACCCAACCTACAGATAGATTACCAGATGGTTTTTATAGAAGCCAGCTTCTGAAGGGTCTTGTCTTTTGTGATTATGGGGACTTTGAGATATTTCGCTGTTGAAACAATTATCTTGTCGTGTAGTTCAGGAAGTTCTTTCAGGGCCACCATTTTCTGAAGAATGGGGTAATCGAGTGCAACGAGCACAAAGTTCTCACTGCTATGTATTTTCTTGAACAGATTTTTGAAGTTGAAAGAGATGCGTTTTTTGTCAAAGATGCTGAGCGATTCAGCGATGACAATCGAAGGAATAAAGATAACATTTTCTCCGTTTTCACCTTTTTCAAAAATCTCGGAAGCTTTTGAACTGATTCTCGGGCTGTCTGTGAACCACCAAAGAAGGGCATGTGTGTCAGTTACAAAGTTCATAAATACTCTACAATCCTACTTTGCCATAAAGAGATTTTTTTGCGTTGTTAATATCTTGCTCGGTAATCTCAACACCTTTGAGAATACCCTTGAGAGATACAACCTTTTTCCCGGAAGGGGTGAGTTTCTTGAGAACGGATAATTTTAAATCCATAACCTCTTTCTCAATGGTTTCGATTTTGTGAAGCATGTCAACGGTGCTTTTTTCTGCTGCGTGTTTCATGGTCTGATTCTCCTTTTCGAAGATGTTGATAATGTAATTTTTAGCATAGTGAAGATTCTTTGTCAAAATCATATATTTCTGTTGGGTTGCTTCGCTTAACCCAAGCTACGCTGTTTGTTTCAATCGCTGTCATCGCCGTCACGGACACCTTTTTCAAAATAGATACAAATCCATAGCAAGCCAATCAATTCAAAGAGACGAAAAGATTGTGACAGAAAACAAACTAATGCTAATTGAACGTCTCGGAATTTCTACAACACCTTGTAATGATTTATCTTTCAGCGGTAGTTTTCTGTGCCATTGATCTGGAATGATGGAATAATGGAACAATGGAATGTTGGGGACAAAAGGCCAAGAAGAATCATTTCTAATTTGTCTTAAATCCCCTGCCCGCTCGCCAAGCTTGCGAGGCAGGCGGGTCTTAACCCAATATTCCACCGTTCCAATATTCCATCATTCCAATTGGGGCGGAGCCCCTAAGTTCATAGGTTATATCAATATATCAATACCCGTCCCGTTCTTGGCGCAGGTTTGAAATTGTCTATTTAACAGGTGAACGGCCATGTGTTCCCATGTCCCAATTTTTCGGTCCCAACCCTGAAAATACCCGTTCAGCCTATCGGTTGACCGAAATCTTAGCCCAGAACTTGACAAAAGGTGCGATATCCATTACAAATCTTTGAAAAAATCGTGTGGTTGGCAAGTGTAACAGCATGCAGCCACATAATGGTATAGTTCGGCATGAAGAGGTACGCCATGAGTCAACGAGGTTTCGCTTTCTGGGCGTTGCAATGTCCCGGTTGGCTTCTACTTATCTACCTCGTATACGCACAGGGTATTTCAGCGTTCGGATACGAACTAGGAGTCGCCATGGGAACCCAGGAGCCAGCAGAGACTATCACGGAAGTCGGGGCAGCGTTTTGGTACGGCTTTGCATTCGGTGACCTCGTTACGTACATGCCGCTTCTCGGCTTAGGCTTGATCGGCCATTTGCGAGGGGCGTATTGGGGCCGGATTGCGCTGGCGGCAGCGCTGGGGATTACCGTGTATTGGCCGGTCGTTTCTCTTGCGGTGCTGGTCGACGCGCGCGACGCTGCTGGATGGAATATCTCCGACGAAATGCCCTACTGGATTGTCTGCCTCGTTATCGCGTTCTGGGGCGCGTGGGGACTTTCGGAGTTACTAAAGAAGGAAGGGGTCGAACCAGTCGCTACGGAGAATCCCGATTCCCCGCAGTGAGCACCCGCGAAAGACCAACTGAACTCAGACGCACCAGCAGGGTGTCTGAGCTTCGACGAATACAGATATATCCGCACATCTCAAAATCTGGTTTCGAACTCTCGATTGCCGATGACTGGTATCATCTCAACCAGTTGAAAATGCGACTGTTTTGTGGTATATAAACCAAATCTTTACTGAAACTCCGTGATACCCGAATAGAGGTGATGGCAAGCTATACGTAACATCTGTTTAGATTTTCCTTACAGAGTTAGCAACAAGGATTTATAACTTTATCACATTAAAGGTGCGAAAATGACAAGAGTAAAAAGGTTATATATAGTTATTTACAGTCTACTATCGAAGGTTTGATTTCCCAAGCTAAAGCATTGTCAAAATTAAAACATGACTTGACAAAAGGACAATTGAGAGAAATTTTCGTACACAATTTTATAAAGCATTTTTTGCCCGGATATTTAGGTATTGGCACCGGACTTATAATGAATAACCAAGGTCATAAAAGCAAACAGAATGACCTCATAATTTACGACAACCGATTATTGCCACCATTTTTATTCAGCGGAGAGTGTAACATATTTCCTATTGAATCTGTAGTTGCGACAATTGAAGTAAAGAGCTTTCTCAATTTACAAGCATTGATGAATACAGAGAAAAACGCAATGTATCTTATTAAGAATGTTTGGGGAAAAAATAAGTGGCTCATATCTCAACCCCCTTTTCCCCTTATTGCTTGTCTTTTTGGCTTTGATGGACAGAACATTAGGGGGCTATCGTCTAAGAAGAACAAATGGATCAGTGAGAATATCAGTGCCCTTCGATTCATATGTTCTGCGGGCAGGTTCTCATGGGTACGAATCTATAGTAAAGAAACTAAAAAGCCAGAGTGGGTCTATGGACAAGCTGATGGTGAATTTCGAGAGATTAGAAGATTCTTAGGCACCCTTGTTGATAATCTTAGAACTTTTTCAAATAATCGCTGGCTTTGGTCTTTTGAGATTCACAACGATTGGTTAGGTCAGTATGTCAGGTACTTGAGATAGGTGCTGTAATAGAAGTCGTAAATCTGTGATAACTGTCATTATGTCAATCCTGGTATCTCCGAAAATGTTGTGATAGGAATTCGATATCGTTAATCCCGACTGCATCATAGTTGGACAGATTTGTCATCGTCAGAAGTGAAAAAGTGCCCGTTTCCAGGTTAGTCTTCCTGCCAGCCGTACACCGGTCGCGCCATTTATCACCGTTCGCCATTTGTTGAACCACTCTCTTTCAGCTACTACTCTATTTGTCCTTCCAGCTAAACAACTGTGTAAAGTTCCGATAAGTCTCCGTGTCACACAGCTCACACCTCCCTTCTCTCATCATGCAACCAGGCTGCATATCTAACAACCCACCTCCCTGTCAGTTCTTGATATCTGGCTTAGACTCCCCGGCCGTGTGCGCAGGGAAAATGACAATCGGAGCAGTGGGTGTCAGGAGAACTGCCGGCCTTGAGGGTCTGTGACAAAATGGGCTGTGTCAAGCGACAGTGCTTGCCGCTTGACACAGCCCGTGCAATTAGAATCTAACAGATTGTCGGATAGGGGCCGATGGAGTTTTCCATCA
>JAQYWL010000020.1 GCA_030145035.1 Desulfobacteria bacterium
AGCCAATAAATAGCTATAATGTCAATAGGTTGTAGAAATTCCGAAACGTCCAATTAGTCAAGGAGGGGAAGATGGCTGAGGCAGAAGGAATCCACGTGGATGTTGAGGCCCTTAAAGGGATGATTGAAGAGAAATATAATAATGATCCCGAAAACGTTATCATGATCCTTCAAGACGTAAGCGCTCGGTACAATTACCTGCCTGAGGAAACATTGTATGTGGTTTGTAAAGAATTGGGAATTCCAATAAGCCTGGTTTACAGTGTGGCTACTTTTTATAAGGCGTTCAGCCTGGAACCGAGAGGGAAGTACATTATCAATGTCTGTCTGGGCACGGCCTGTCATGTGCGAGGGGCTGAGAAGATCAAGGAAACTCTGGAGCAAAGGTTGAACATACATGAGGGCGAGACCAGTGAAGACCTCAAGTTTACACTGGACACGGTCAGGTGTCTGGGCTGCTGTGCCCTGGGGCCTGTCATTACGGTAAACGAAAAGGCTCACGGCGGATTGGACAGGGCAAAGGCTCTCAAGGTAATAGGGGAATATGAAAAAGCGGCCTAACAAACACACTCATCTATGGAACGAGGAATGTCATGAGTAAGTTACAGAGCCAGAAGGACTACGAGGACTTCAGGGACCAGGTCAAGAAAGAGCGTGACCCTGAGCGTCTTCTTGTCTCCATCTGCGCCGGTTCAGGCTGTGGTGCCTATGGAACGGAAGAGGTCAGGGAGGCCCTGGAGCAAGAGGTTTCAAAAAATGGCCTGAAGCAAAAGGTCGAGGTAAAGGTCACGGGGTGCCACGGATTTTGCGAGCAGGGACCGATTATGGTGATTCATCCTCAGGGTATCTTTTATCCGAAGGTAAAGCCGGCTGATATTCCGGAAATTGTTGCCGAGACGATAGTTAAAGGGGAGGTCATTAAAGGTAAGCTGTATAAGGATCCGGTATCAAAGAAGAGGATTCAAAAAGAAGAGGACATTCCTTTCTATAAAGGGCAGCATCGTATTGTTTTTGGCAACAACGGCATGATTGATCCTGCCAAGATTGATGATTACATTGCCGTGGACGGCTATTCCGCCCTGGTAAAGGTCCTTTTCAGCATGTCTCCGGAGGAGGTTATTTCGGCCATAAAGGAGTCTGGCTTACGAGGCCGGGGTGCAGGTGGATTCCCCACCGGAATAAAGTGGGAGACCTGCCGCAAGGCTCATGGGGATATAAGGTACGTCATGTGTAATGCTGATGAGGGCGACCCCGGCGCTTACATGGACAGGAGTCTCCTGGAGGGAAATCCCCAAAGCGTCCTTGAGGGTATGATTATTGGAGCCTATGCCATTGGTTCACATGACGGCTTTATATATGTACGGAACGAGTACCCGCTTGCTGTGAAAAACATCGGGATTGCCATCAAGCAGGCCGAGGAATACGGTCTGCTGGGGAAAAACATCCTTGGTTCCGGTTTTGATTTTACGGTGAAGATCAGTCGCGGGGGCGGCGCATTTATCTGCGGCGAGTCAACCGCGCTGATGCGCTCCCTGGAGGGCCAGGTTGGCCGGCCCAGGGCCAAATACGTCCACACTGTGGACAAGGGCTACCGGGACAGCCCCTCTACCCTGAACAATGTGGAGACGTGGGCAAACGTGCCGGTAATAATCAACAAAGGGGCTGAGTGGTATGCCTCTCTGGGCACTGAGAGAAGCAAGGGGACAAAGGTGTTCTCCCTGGTGGGCAAGGTAAGAAACACCGGCCTGGTAGAGGTCCCCATGGGCGCTTCCCTCAGGACGATAATCTTCGACATTGGGGGAGGCATCCCCAAAAAAAGGAAGTTCAAGGCTGTTCAGACAGGCGGCCCCTCAGGCGGCTGTATTCCCGAGGACCTCCTGGACCTTCCTGTTGACTACCAGAGGCTGGCTGAGGTGGGCTCCATAATGGGCTCCGGCGGTATGATCGTGATGGACCAGGACACCTGCATGGTGGATGTGGCCAGGTATTTCCTGGATTTTCTTCAGGAAGAGTCCTGTGGCCAGTGCGTGCCGTGCAGAGAGGGGATCAAGAGGCTTCTCGAAATCCTTACCGACATATGTGCCGGGAATGGTAAAGAGGGGGACATAGAACTGCTGGAGGAGCTTGCCGGGACGGTCTCCAAGCTTTCCCTGTGTGCCCTGGGAGGGACTGCTCCGAACCCGGTCTTGAGCACGATAAGATACTTCCGCAAAGAGTATGAGGCCCACATCTACGACAAAAAGTGCCCCTCGGGTGTCTGCAAGGAGCTGTTTTACTACGAGATAGACGAGAAGAAATGCAACGGTTGCCACGTCTGTTTCCTGAGGTGCCCTCAGGAGGCCATATCAGGCGAGAAGAAGAAGCCTCATACCATAGACCAGGAAAAGTGCATAAAGTGTTCTATCTGTTACGAATCGTGCAAGGTAGACGCAGTAGCCATCAAATGATTGATGATTGATGATTGAATAAAAAAAATCGACAATCGACAATTACACAAAAGGGTTTGAAATATGGTTACCTTTACATTGAATGGCAGGCAGGTCGAAGCGGAGGAGGGATCCACCATCCTTGAGGTGGCGGAGACCTATAACGTTAAAATCCCTACCCTTTGCAACCACAAGGCCCTTGAGCCGGCAGGTCTCTGCCGTCTCTGCACGGTGGAGGTTTACGACGGGCGGCGGACAAGGTTTGTGACCTCGTGCAACTACCCGGTCTGGGGGGGCATGGAGGTCAAAACCGACAGCGAGGATGTCATCCGCCACAGGAAGATGATAGTAGAGCTGCTCCTGGCCCGGTGCCCCAACAACGAGTTTGTGAAGGGGCTGGCCGCGGAGTTCGGGATCGAGGCCACCAGGTTCAAGCTCGAGGAGGACGACTGCGTCCTCTGCGGTCTGTGCGTCCGGATGTGTGCAGAGAGGATGGGGGTAAGCGCCATAAGCATGACCGGCAGAGGGACCGATATCCGGGTGGAGACCCCCTTTCAGATAAAGTCCGATGCATGCCAGGTCTGCGGGGCCTGCGAGTCGGTCTGCCCCACAGGGCGCATCGATGTCCGGGAAATCGCAAAATATGAGCCGAGGCCTCTCCTTTCTGACTGGGAGGTGGGACTTCAAGAGAGGGGGGCTGCCTATATGCCGTTTCCCCAGGCGGTTCCTCTCGCTGCGGTCATCGATGGCGAGGCCTGCGCCCATGTTCGTACGGGGAACTGTGGTGTGTGCAGGGAGTTCTGTGAAGCAGGCGCGATAGATTTGGATATGAAGGAAGAGATTATTGAAGTCGAGGTCGGTTCCATCATCCTGGCCACGGGCTACGACTTGATGGACCCGAGCCCGATGAAACAGTACGGCTACGGCGTTTACCCCAATGTCTTCACCAGCCTCGAGTTCGAGCGCCTGAGCAACGCCACAGGGCCCACAGGCGGCGTGATCCTTATCAGAGACGAAAACGGAGAATTAACAGTGCCACCGAAAAGTGTGGCTATTCTCCACTGCATAGGCAGCCGGGACGTGAACCATCACGAATACTGCTCACGGGTCTGCTGCATGTATGCCCTCAAGTACGGCCATCTCATTAAGGAAAAGGTGGGACACGAAACGAAAGTCTACAACTTTTACATTGACTTGCGCTGCTTTGGCAAAGGTTATGAGGAATTCTACCGGAGGCTCCAGGAAGAGGGGATCACTTTCATCAGAGGCAAAGCTGCCGAGATCACCGACCAGGCCATCACCCCGGAAGAGGAAGGCAAGCTTGTGGTCATCGGTGAAGATACGCTTCTGGGCAAGCGATTGCGAGTGCCGGTGGATGCGGTGATCCTGTGCATGGCCATGGAGGCCCGCAGCGATGCTCTTGACGTGGGCAGGATTTTTGGGGTCAGCCAGGGAGCAGATGGGTTTTTCCTGGAGGAACACCCCAAGCTGGGACCGCTGAATACTGCAACGGATGGGGTCTTCATAGCAGGCGCCTGTCAGGGACCAAAAGACATACCGGACGCGGTCTCCCAGGCATCCGGGGCAGCCGCAAAATCCCTTGCTCTGGCCACCTTAGGAAAGGTTCTGGTTCCCTCCACCATTTCCTGGATAGATCCGAATATATGCGCCGGGTGTCAGACCTGCATCGGGTTGTGTCCTTACACCGCCATTGAGTTTGATGCACGAAGAGGGGTCTCGGTAGTAAACGAAGCCCTTTGTAAGGGATGCGGGAGCTGTGCCGGATTCTGCCCGAGCGGCGCTGCGCAGGTCAGACATTTCAACCAAAAGCAAATCTTTGCAGAGCTCGACGGCGTCATGGATGCGATAAGTGCAGTGGGCATATAATTCATTTTGGATTTTGGATTTTGGATTTTGGATTGCGGAATGAATCGAATGCGGAATGGGGAATGTAGGATCGGGAACAACTGATTGCGGAATCAAAAATAAATCCGCATTCCGAAATCCGCATTCCGAAATCCAAAATCCGAGGGAGGGAGAGCATGGAAGACTACGAACCAACCATCATTGCTTTTACGTGCAACTGGTGCACGTATACGGCGGCTGACCTGGCAGGGACCTCCAGGTTGAGCTATCCCCCCAACGTGCGATTGATCCGGGTAATGTGCACCGGGATGGTGGATCCCAAGTACGTCATCAAGGCCCTGCTGGAAGGTGCAGACGCCGTACTTATCAGCGGATGTCACATAGGCGACTGCCATTACATGAACGGCAACCTCAAGGCCCGCAGGCGCGTCAAGTTGCTGAAAGAGCTCCTGCCCAGGTTTGGCTTTGACGAACAGCGGGTGAAGCTTACCTGGATCGGCGCAAGTGATGGTATTCAATTTGCCGAAACCATTACAGAGATGGTACCCAAGCTCAAGGCCCTGGGCCCAAATGAAGTGAGGAATCAGATGGTATTGTAAAGGACGGAGAGAAAAAATGGCGAAGATAGCGAAGATTGAGGTAAAAGAGCAGAACCCGCTCAACTCGTTGCAAGGGTTTTTCAAGACGCTTCTTGAACAAGGAGAGATAAGCGCCATCCTGGTGCCACAGCATCTTCCAATGAAAGACGTGGTCATGCCTACCCTGGTGACCGACCCGGAAAAGCTGAACGGCACTGATCCTCTGGCACCAGTCTTTCCAATGAACGCAGCCAAGCTAGTTTCCAGGCTCACCGGGAAACCACTGGGAGGGAGTGTGGCTGTCGTTCTCAGGCCCTGCGAGATTCGGGCCTTCATTGAGCTGGTGAAGCTCAAACAGGGGCGCATGGAGGAAGTCATACTGGTGGGGATAGACTGCCTGGGAGCTTACAGCAATGTCGATTATCCCCGTTTTGTCGGGGATGACGGCACCCAGGCCACACTCCGGTTTTGCCAGAATGCCCTGGCTGGAAAAAGCACGGCCGTCGAGGACTTTGATCTCTCCCCGGCATGCAAGGCCTGCGAGTATCCCATTGCCGAAAATGCTGATGTGCTCATCGGTCTGGTGGGCGTGGACATCAATCAGCAAATGCTTGTCAAAGCCAATACGCCCGAGGGTGAGGCCCTTCTGGAAAAGCTAAAACTGCCGGAGGCCAAGGAGCCGGACGGCCGCAAAAAGGCAATCGACAGCCTGGTGGCCCAGCGCGTCGCGTACCGTGACAAGATGTTTGCGGAAACCACTGAGGCCACTTCAAGCATTGAGAAGCTCACGAGCTATCTGGCCAACTGCGTCAACTGTTTCAACTGCCGGGTGGCCTGCCCCGTTTGCTACTGCAAGGAGTGTGTCTTTGTCACGGATGTGTTCGACCACGAACCCACGCAGTATCTGCGTTGGGCCAAGCGGAAAGGTATCATCAAGATGCCTACTGACACGGTCTTTTTCCATATTACCCGTTTGGCCCACATGAGCACGGCCTGTATCGGCTGCGGCCAGTGCTCGAATGCGTGTCCCAACAATATTCCCGTGATGGAGCTTTTCCGAACTGTTTCGAGTCACACCCAAAAAGCCTTTGACTACGAGCCTGGGCGCAGTGTGGAGGACGAGCCGCCCCTTTCCATCTTTCGCGAGGGAGAGTTTCTAGAGCTCACTGGCGGCAAGGAGTGAAGCGATTTTGGATTTTGGATTGGGGATTTCGGATTTTTTCAATCGGCAATAGGGAATACGTTTGGGGGTTTTATATGCCTTGGCGGAAAATGATCAGCCATTTGTTGGCATAAGTTTGTGGTCCAATCGGAAAGATGGGATAGTGGAATAATGGATAGAAAATCGAGGCTTGGTCAAATCCAAAATCTAAAATCTAAAATCTAAAATCGGAGAGTGGGGTTTTCTGATATGAAGAAAAAGATTGGCTCAGCTTTGGTGGTGGGAGCCGGGATCAGCGGCATCCGTTCAGCTCTTGACCTGGCAGAAGTAGGCTACCAGGTTACACTCATCGACAAGGCTCCGAATCTGGGCGGAACCCTGATGCAGTTGGACCACCAGTTTCCAAGCGATCACTGCGGGATGTGCCGGATGCTTCCCCTGGTGGAGCGCGATAGATCCTCCCAGTATTGTCTCCGTAAGGGCCTCTTTCACGAGAACATCGAGATCCTGCTCTCAACAGAACTGGCGGCTATGGAAGGAGAACCTGGAAAATTCCTGGTCACGTTGCGCCAGAAACCGACCATGGTGGACCCCAAGCGGTGCATTGGCTGCGGGGAGTGTTCTCGAGTCTGTCCGGTGGAGGTCCCTGATGAGTTCAATACCGGTCTGACCAGGAGAAAGGCGGTCTACCTACCGGTACCCCATAATATTCCAAACACTTATGTGGTGGACATGACCTCCTGCACCCTGTGCGGTGAATGTGAAAAGGTCTGTCCCACCAATGCCATTGACTTCGGAGCGGAGTCACGTCCGGGATTTCAGATTCTGGTCGTGGACGATGAACAGGTTGTTCGTGATTCACTCAAGGAATGGCTGGAGGATAAGGGCTTCCGGGTGGACACGGCCGAATCCGGGGTTGACGCCATGTACAAGCTGCGGGAAAAGGGTTTTAATCTGGTGCTGCTGGGCGTCAAGATGCCGGATATGGATGGTGTAGAGGTGCTTAAACGGACCAGGGAAATGCACCCCGAGCTTCCGGTAGTAATGATGACCGACCCTGAGACCGTGGAAACTGCCGTGGAAGCGATAAAGATCGGCGCCCTTGATTACTTGACGAAGCCCTTTGACCCGGAGACCCTAATTCCGTTGGTGGTTGAGCTTCACCAGAAAATTGAACGCCTTGGAGAACGACAAATTGAAGTGGGAGCGGTGATTCTTGCTGCGGGCTTTGCCTCCTTTGACCCGGCCACGGGCACGAACACTTACGGATACGGTGTGCTTCCCAATGTTGTTACCAGCGTTGAGTTCGAGCGGATGATCAGCGGCACCGGACCAAGTCAGGGAAGGCTCTTGCGGCCCAGCGACGGCAAAGAGGTCCGCAGGGTGGCCTGGCTCCAGTGTGTAGGCTCGCGTGATCCGCAGCACAATGCCGACTTCTGCTCCTCTGTCTGCTGCATGTTCGCTATCAAAGAAGCGCTGCTGGCAAAGGAGCGTAGCGGGGGTGAAGCGGAGACGACCATCTTCTATATGGACATGCGCACCTTTGGGAAAAACTTCCAGCGTTACAGGGATCAGGCTGAAAAGGAACAAGGGGTCCGCTTTCAAAGATGCCGGGTCCATTCTGTTGTAGCCGCAGGCACGGATGGCGACCTGGCAATTCGGTATGCGGACGTTGCCGGCGAGCTACATGAAGAGGTTTTCGACCTGGTGGTACTTGCAGCGGGCCAGAGGCCCTCTAAAGGGACCGAGGCCTTGGCGGAAATCACCGGACTTGATCTGAATCCATGGGGTTTCTGCCAACCCGAAAGCTTTTCCTTAAGCCGCACCGCTCAGGAAGGAATCCTTGTTGGGGGGTCCTTCTCCGGCCTAAAGGATATCTCCGAGTCGGTTATCCAGGCAAGTTCAGCCGCCCTAACAGCATCCAGCGTGATTCATGCCAAAGGGGGCGGTCTGGCGGAAGTGCCAGGCCCGCAACCAGAGTTTCGCGATGTTTCACGGGAACCGCCGCAGGTCTTTGTGGCCCTTTGTACCTGCGGAGATGCCCTAACAGAAGCAGCGGACATAGAGGCACTGGAGGCAAGCCTGACAGATCTGCACTCCGTGGGTCCAGTTCAGCGCATCGAGCGCATCTGCACCCAGGAGGGCTGGAATGAACTGCAAGAGAAATTGC
>JAQYWL010000060.1 GCA_030145035.1 Desulfobacteria bacterium
ACACCAATCATAACCATGTGAATCTTTGATTGTTATCCGCCAAGGTAAAAACCAATGAAACCAAATCTGAAGGCAATCGAGAAATATTCTGTTAGAGCTTATCCCGAACCAGGGGCAGGGGCAGGCCGTTATCGGAACGCCTTTATGAGAGACCGCGATCGAATACTCTATTCTCGTCCGTTTAGGCGTCTTAGCAAAAAGACTCAAATCTTCTTGCCAGCCTCTGACGACCATGTAAGAACTCGCCTGACCCATACACTGGAAGTAGCACAAATAGCAACTACGTCTGCAAAAGCCTTGGGGTTGGACCGCGACCTAGTCGAAGCCATAGTAAGAGACGAGAGGGTCGCATCTTAAATCTTAAATATTCGGGTTGAGTTTGTCTTGGGGGAATGGGGACGCTGGTAAAAAAGTAAAAAAGGTTATTCGATTAACTCCAGCCCATTTCACGGGCAATGACTTCTCCCCTTTCGACCGAGAACCCTACACCAGGAGGGCTCATTTATGAATATCTTTCTACACTCTGTCCCCCTAATCATGATGTGATTGAAGAACCCCGCAGCAAGCTATGGGGAATGCGCTCGCTTTTGCGGTTCAACACACCAGGTGCGTCAAGGCGGGCTTATCTTGGCATGGGGTCTATTTCCCATTTTTTCTTTGTCAACTTATTTTCTTACCAGCGCCCCCATTCTTCCTCATTCTTCCTGGCGGGACGATTGGAAATGAGCGCCCCAGGAGTCGGGTTCGCCGTGGAAAAGGGGAAGGCCATTGCACATGAAAATGGCCTTAAATTGATCGAATAACGTCCCGCTTCCCGTAGTTTCTTAAGAGTGTCCCGCTTCCGCCGACGTCTCCAACCCGCCAGGCCGTTCCAAGAAACACCCCGACCCCTGAGCTAATTTGGCTTACGGTATAGTATCTCCAGCCATCTTGATTTGGGCCAGTCTATAGGATAGAGTGGAACTTCCCAGTATGGGTAGCTCCATCCCGAGATGTTAGCCCGGGTTTCCGGATATGTTGGAAACGCAAAAGACCACTTGTAGACTCAAAGAGCAGGGTTTTGCCCCTGGAAGCTGCCGGGTCAAGGTAAACGGCAAATACGGACTCGCCTGCCACGCGACCTTGAAACGGGAAGGGAGCACATGGTATCGACTCATCACGTCTATTCATCTTTCTCGGCCTGAGAACTATCTTTCCATCTATCAATCCGGGTGCAATTTTTCCTGTCGCAAGTGTCATTCCTGGTACTTCAGCAAGGTAAAGGACGGCACATGGTACAGCCCCTCAGACATCCTGAGGAAAGCAATGGAATATGAGAAGCTGGTGACACTCTGGGAGCCAAGGGAGAAGGCCACGGCCTGGCATGCGCACGATACGTGCAGGTGCTGCGGAAGCTGTGTGCTTCATGGAGAAAGATCAATCAATTGCCCTGGGATCCTGGATGCGAAATCGATCATTTTGAGCCCACAGGGGTTCGGTCCGGCCCGAAACATCGTTGCCTTTACCGGCGGAGACATCACCTGCTGCCCTGAGTTCTACGGGGAATGCGCCGACCTGATCAAAACCCAAACCAAACTCTGGTTCTTGATTGAAACCAACGGGTATGGGCTCACTCCTCAGAACCTCGAGTACCTGAAGGCTTCGGGGGTTGATGCCTTTTGGCTCGACATCAAGGCCTATGAACCCGAAACACACAGATGGCTCACGGGTTGCCCCAATGACCGTATCCTGAAACTGCCCGAAGAAATGATGAAACGAGGGTTTGTGCTGGAAGTCCTTTCCCTGTTCATTCCGGGCCTGGTAGAAGTGGATGAGCTGGAAAGGATTGCCCGAAGTCTAAAGACGGTGCACAGGGGGATTCCTTTTACCATCCTCGCTTTTTTCCCTGAACATAGGATGAAGGATTTCAGAAGTCCCTCCGTGGAAGAAATCGTCCGTGCCTATGAGGCGGTAAAATCTAAGGGGCTCACTAATGTCCGTCTAGGTAATGTGGGGATCTGTGCCCGCACTGAGAAAGACAGGGAATACCTCATGGCCCATGTGGACAGCAGCGCCTATTGATTGCTGAACAGGCTGTTGCCCAGATTGCCGCCATTCGGATCTCTATTCCTATTGCAGGTCCAAGGAGCTATGGGGGTCTTGAAAAGTAGGGTTCCAATTGGTACAAAGGCGTCATGGCGAGCCGTTTAACCTTCGCACCTGTTAGCAGGCGGCGTGCTTCAATCTAATAGGAATTCGGCATTGAAAAACCGTGTCGGTCCCTGTTTCGCTGGAGGCACAATGAAGCGATTTCCAAACATATTGGCGATAGTGGTGCTCATTATCATATCTTTTTGCCAGGCGCTTTTTGGAGAGGAGCATTCAAATCCCGTCCCGCTTGGTTCACATTTTTCAAAGACGTATAAGGATGATTTGAGTGACCTTCTGGCCAGGCGATATATCCGGGTGTTGACGGCTTTCAACAGGACCAACTTTTTTCTTTCCGAAGGGAGGTCTTTCGGATTTGAGTACGCACTTTTAAAGGATTACGAGGAATTCCTGAACAAAGGAATCAAAAAGCGGGAGCTGAGGATTGTTCTTGAATTTATCCCCTGTCCCCGTGATCGACTGATCCCCGCATTGTTGGACGGGTCTGGCGATATTGCTGCGGCAGGACTGACCGTTACCGCAAAACGACGCGCCGATGCAGATTTTACGAAACCCTATTTGACCGGAGTTGATGAAGTGGTTGTCACCCATAAACGGGTTCCAAAACCGCGGACCCTCGAAGATCTGGCCGGACGAAAGGTTTTTGTGAGGGAGAGCAGCAGTTATTACGAAAGCCTTACCTCGCTTAACAGGAGGCTTCTGAAATCGGGAAAACGGCCTGTCCGGATCATAAAGGCGGATGAGAACCTGGAGACCGAGGACATCCTCGAACTGGTTAACACCGGTGCGGTGGAGATGACCATATGCGACAGCCATATTGCCGGCATATGGTCAGGCATGCTCAAGGATTTAGATGTTCATAAGAACGTGAAGCTTCGCTCGGGTGCTGAGATTGCATGGATGATCAGAAAAAATAACCCTGAACTGAAGGCGAGTTTGAACCGGTTCTTGAAGACCCACAGGAAGGGCACGCTTTTGGGAAATATCTACTTCAACCGATATTACAAGAAAAATCCGTGGATCAAAAACCCGCTCCGCTATGGAGAGGGAAAGAAGCTACAGAAATATAAACAGCTCTTTCAAAAGTATGCGGCACGTTACGGATTCGATTGGATGCTGATCATGGCGATGGCATGTCAGGAATCCGGCCTGGATCACAACAAGAAAAATCCATCCGGTGCTGTCGGCATCATGCAGGTGCGGCCCGAAACGGGCAAAGACAAGAATATCGGTATCGAAAATGTTCATCTTTTGGAGAACAACATTCATGCGGGTGTAAAATATTTGGCTTTCCTGAAAGATCGATATTTCGATGACCCGGAGATTCGACCCCGGGATCGGGTTCGGCTTGCCCTCGCGTCATATAATGCGGGCCCCGCCAAAGTGCGGCGGGCCAGGTCACTGGCAAAGGAGATGGGGTTGGACCCCAACCGGTGGTTTCGGAATGTGGAGCTGGCGGCCCTGAAGCTGATTGGACAGGAGACCGTTCGGTACGTCAGCAATATCAATAAATATTATGTGATATACCGGTTAGCCCCGGAAGACCTGGGAACGCGAGAAAAAGAAAAATATGATGTGATGCAGGGCCCCGGGGGCATCTATATTTCACGGACGTCCCGGATTTTCCCTACTAGATATTTCTTTTAGGATTTTCTCCAAGTTTTCCAGTTCCCTCCCGTATTCAGCCCAATTCCCCTGGCGCAAGTAATCTTTGGCTTTATTATAGTGTTCCAGAGCCGACACTCCTAGATTAGAAAGATCCTGAGTTTGAGGGATAGACGGGGAAGCCAATTGTTTGGGGAATATTTGCACATCCAATACACTGCTTAAGGCCTTATCAAGATTTTCCTCCATAACTAAGCGATTGCCAAAAGCGACAATAACCCTTTTTAATTCCGGTAAGGCAGCGGCCCTTGATTTGTCCTGTTGTGAAGAAACCGGCGCAGCTCCTCTCTGAGGTGGTCCTGTTGAGGGCAATACGCTTTCTTCCTGTATTGCTTCCAGGTAAACCGGCTCCACATAGATAAATGTATCACTTATGGGAATGGCTAAAAGATTGCCCCTGATGACTCTGGAACCTCTCTGACCCCATAAGCTCAACTCCCGGGAGATATCCGTTTGCTGATCCACCCTGGCTTCAATCTGCATCGGTCCATAGACCAGTTTTTCCTTGGGTAATTTGTAGACTAACAGACTCCCGTAGTTGGGCAGGTCACTTCTGGCAGACAGCCAGCCAATCATATTATCCTTCTTGGAAGGAGTGAAAGGGAGCATTAGAAGAAACTCCTCCTTTTCCCCTTCAGGCAGTTTTGCAATGATATAATAAGGTTCCATTTCTTGCCTGCTATCACCATACAACTCATCAGGAGTTTGCCAGAGGTCTTCCTGGTTATAGAAGACCTGGA
>JAQYWL010000302.1 GCA_030145035.1 Desulfobacteria bacterium
GTAAGTAAACTCGTGCTCCATGGCCATTTTTTTCTGCATCTCGACGACCTGGAACAGATCTCCGTATTCCATACCCAAAATGGCCTCATTGATGCGGTCCACCGCCTCGCGCACACTCATGTCCGAGTGAAGCACGGCCAACGGCTGAACCCCGCCGCCGCTTCCTACGTTTGTTGGCACCCCACCAAACCGGCTCAAGAATCCGAACAAGCGTTTTGGCCCCATCAAGCAGCGGAAATCTGTCTGGCAGCACTCCAGCGTAATGTGGTCTTTTTCCAGGTTCAATGTGGGTATATCTTCTGCCCACAATTCGAGGGGAATCTTCTCCTGGACGATATAATTTCCCTCTTTCAGGGCCAGACTCACGGCCTCATCCGCATCCTTGTTGATCCTGCCGACCTGCACTCCCTTGCCGGAATAACCTCTTTCAGGCTTGAGCACAAGGTTGTCCCAGTGAGAGCGGGTCCACTCGATCAAATCGTCAATCTCTTCGCCCTGGAGTCCCTCGGTCCGGCGCGGATAGAACTGACGTGTCCAGGGCGTTCGCTGCACGATATCGGTGTGAAACCGATTGCGATGGGGACCTGTGATGACTTCAAACATGCTCTTCACATTTATGGGTTCGGTGCCTCGAGGGTTGATAACCCGTTTCTCTCGAACAGCCTGCAAAAGCGGGGTTAAGTTGTGCTTGCGGTGCAGAGATAGAAGCACGTCAGTGTTGAAATCCATGAAAATCACTGAAACAGGCTGACCTTGACAACATACCAGCCCGTTTTTCAGCTCCAGATCCTGGGGGGCCGTCAACACCCCCGAAATTCCATGCATGGTCTTGAGACGTTCCGCAAGGTTCCTATTTTCCGTCACGCTTTCCAGGGTCTCTTCTTCGGCCACCACCGCAATCAGCCCCGGATTGCTTCCCTCGCGAGCCCGATGTGCTTGAACCAGCATCTCCACAAACCCGTCCACCGGAAACAACAACGGATGGTCAAAGTCCAGGTCCACTCCGATCGGACGAATTTCATTGAGTCTTAGCCAGACAGCCTTGCCGATGATTTGGGTAATGCGCTGATAGTCCCATCCGCCCGGGCTGCCGAGATTCCATTCGGAGTGATATCCGAGAAAGTCTTTCAATCTCTCATCCTCCAGTATCCAGCATCTCTTTTCTTCTAAGTCTGTACGTCACTGTATCAATTTAGCCTATTGAAAAAGCCAGCCTAAATGTTTTCAAACAGCTAAAATGTTACACGTCGCTTGGTTTCATGGCTTCAAATCGTTTTTCAATCAGATGAAACGGCAGTTCTCCTCCTTCCAACAGTTGTCTATGAAACTGATCCCGACCCATCCTAATACCATAGGTCTCTCTCAATTTCATAATTTCGTAACGGCCTAAGCTGTAACACAATTGATAACCAGGATTCAGCCGGAAACGATCTATCTGGCTATCAGCCTCTTCCGGGGTAAATCCGGCCGTTGTCAACAATCTCATAGCATCTTCCCTGGCAAGTATACCGGTGGTCAATCCCACGTCGATTTGACATCGCGCGGCCCTCCATAGCCTTCGCTTACAATCGACCAAATTCTCGATTGGACTGTTGACATAACCATACTCAGTCAAGAGTGATTCAGCATAATAAGCCCAGCCTTCGTAGAAAAGAGGTGACTCGATTTGACGTCGTACTCGATTTTGCAGCCTCCTTCGAACAGAATCCAACAAGTGGTGTCCCGGGAAGGTCTCATGGGCAGCAAGGAATTTGTATTCGCGATGAAGCCGCTTCTTGAGAAGGTCTCCGGCTTCTTTACCTCCCTGCTGTGGCAGGCGAGTTGTAATATAGAACAAATCTTTTTCCCCGACATCTGCACCAGAGGCCGCGCTGAAAGAAGCCGAGCTGCGGACAGATCGAAGATATGTCGGTGTTTCACAAAGCTCCAACGACGAGCTCGAATCAACTTCCCTGAAGCCGTGCTTCCGGAAAAAACAAGCCAATCGTTCTATTTCACGTTGATACAGGGAAATGGTGTCCGTTTTCTCGATATCCGAAGGGCAGTACGCGTGATACAACTCCCGCCACGACTTGCCTGGATCTATGTTCGCTTGAAGCTTTTTTAATTGCTCCAGATTTTCCTGCCATTCTTCCACGGCAATCTGAAATACTTCAGGCAGGCTTCGGACAGAAAGAAAGTGGTCTTTTAATGTGGCCTCAAGAGCCGGAACAACGAATTGTTGATCCGGAACAGGAGAAAGGGTACGCATAAACTTGTCAAAAGCATCCAAGGCAGACCAAGCATTTTCCAACCCCTCTGTGATATGCCCGGAGCTTGCACTGGCAAAACTCTTGCTGATTTCCGTAAGATAGCTCTTACAGTCACTCAGCATGGCGAGCGCAGCCTGGTAATACGTTTTTGGCACGCTGTCAATGTTGTCAATGGCCTGTTGCAGTAGCCGGGGAATTGCTCGCAAGCGAGCAAATGCCCTTTCGGTCCGTTCTGCCGGACTTGAGGCCGGCTTTGTCAACGCGTGATCGAGTCCTATGAAAGCTATCTTCAAATATAGCAAAGGGTTATTACGCCAGGACTGTTTCATTTTTAGCTCTATTAAAATCCCGGCCACATTTGCCTTTAAGAGTTCAAGGTCTGTGAGCTTTTCGAAATCATTCTCATGACGTGCCAGGCGGTCGAATTTATCTCGAAGTTCCTTGAGATTGAAAAGACACTCGTTGATTGCATCCGCATCAAGGTTGTCGATCCGGTCATAATATTGACCAGCCCTCTCGGCTCGAGGAAGAAAGTGGAATTCATCACTGGCACACATTACCGGAAAGCATTTGGCCAAGTAGTCAAAGTAGTGCGATGCTAATTCAAACGTCTCTGAATTTCTATAACACAGTGACATCATAGGATTTTTGGTGACATTCTCATCATGCCATGCACAGGGAGTACTGGAGTGCTGGAGTACTGGAGTTTTGGTTCTTTCCATTACTCCATTACTCCATTACTCCATTACTCCATTACTCCATTACTCCGTTTCTCCAATTGGGGCGAAGCCCCTAAGTTCGTTTGAGGGTCTTTCATCAAAGCGCCTGGTGATCCATACCAGCATGAGCAGCCCGGGGAGGGCCGCCGCAGTGGTGACGATGAAGAAGCTCACCCAGGCCATGTGGTCCGCCAGCCACCCGCCTGAGGAGGACAGCAGCGTGCGGCTGAAGGCCATGAAGGACGTCAGCAGGGCATACTGGGTGGCGGTATAAGCGATGTTGCAGAGGCTGGACAGGTACGCGACAAAGGCCGCCGTGCCCATGCCCCCACTGAGGTTTTCTATGGCGATGGTCAGCGTAAGCATGCGGAGGTCGGTACCCGCCACGGCCAGCGCGGCGAACATCAGATTGGAGAGCATCTGCAGGATGCCGCACACGAAAAGGCTCTTCAGGATGCCGATGCGGTTGACGATGACGCCCCCGATCAAGCTGCCGATGATGGTGGCGCCGAGGCCAAATGCCTTGCTGATGTTGGCAATCTGGATCTTGGTGAAGCCCAGCTCCACATAGAAGGGATTGCTCATCACCCCGGCCAGGGCGTCGCCGAATTTATACAGCAGGATGAACAGCAGTATCACCAGCCAGCCACTACGGCTCATGAACTCGGCAAAGGGGCTGACCACGGCGCCATAGATCCAGGCGAGCGCCTTTGCCCTCTTTCCGACAGGATCTGGGTGGGCCTTAAGATAGGCAGCAATCCGCCTCTCCTGCTCGATGGAGTCCCGGCTCTTTCGCGCCTTTGGCTCCGGGTTAAGCAGGATAGTGGCAATACCCACGGTCATGAGGGCGGTCATGAGCCCGTAGGTGGCAAACCAGCCCACATAAGTAGCCAAATAGAGTGCCCCAGCCCCGGATACCAGCATGCCGATGCGGTACCCGAGCACGATCATCGCTGCGCCCGCGCCGTACTGGCGCTCCTCCAGGATCTCCACGCGGTATGCGTCGATCACGATGTCCTGACTGGCAGACCAGAAGGCCACCATGAAGGCGAACACGGCGGTCAGCCCGGGGCGGACTGCCGGGTTTGTGGCGCCCAGGCCGGCGATGGTGGCCATCAGCGCCAGTTGCGTGACAATGGCCCACCCGCGCCGGCGCCCCAACCGGCGGGTTAAAAAGGGCACAGGCATCCGGTCCACCAGAGGGGCCCAAAGGAACTTAAAGGTATAGGGTGTGCCCATCAGGGCGAACAGGCCAATGGTGGTCTTATTCACACCGACTTCCGCCAACCAGAGACTGAGCGTCCCAAAGGTGAGCGCAAGCGGCAGCCCGCTCGAGAATCCGAGAAACAGGATGGTCACGACCCGCCGGTCGGCGTACACGGCGCAGGACTCAAGCCATCGGCGGTAACGTGTCGTTGGCGCAACTCTGTTCATCGTGGCGTTCTTATTAGTGCCCATCCATTAACTCCCCCTCCCCTGGAGGGAGGGGGTTGGGGGAGGGGGAATGCATCAACAACCCAGCGGAATTCCATATCTGTTTCACCCCCACCCTAACCCTGTTAAATTTCCCGAAGGGAACCCTATTTAACAGGGCAGGCCCTTCCCCTCTCCGAGGCGTAGGCTCTACGAGCCGGAGGCCGTCAAGGGGGAGGGAATTTGGGGTATTTCTGGATGGACAGTGATTAACACATGGCGTAATTGGAATAATAGGGAAAAGGTTTGTTTAGGCTGCTATATTTTCTTTGCTTTTTTACATATTCCTTGTTCTTAATAAAGCGATTTTAATATATCATTGTTGGTTATAACTCAACCGGCCTTTGGAACAGCTAAAAAATGAGGTAGAAATGGGCACCAATAACATCATTTTCTTAGAAGTGATAGAATGGTTAGGAGTATGCTGGATAACGCTTCGTATGACCCTGGGAAAAGAAAAAGAAGGGCCGGTCTTTTCCATGATCAGGCAAAATCGTGGCAGGGATGGTCATCTTCAGGATCATACAGGGCATCATAGTATTCAATTACCTGAGCATGTTCGACGGCCCTAAATCTATGGGCGCACATTGGCCTTATTTCAACCCTGTGTCCAGAGCGCAACCGGATGGTTGCTTTTTCATCGGTCTCAAGATCTACCAAGGAGACTTCTAGTTCCCCTGAAATCACATAGAAATGTTCGGTCTTCACTTTGTGGTAGTGGCCACCTCTAAAATGATTGTCTCCCGGATTCAGAGAAAAATACCCAAGGTGCTTGAATGGTTGACCGTCCGCAATCAAGGCCAGTTCGCCTCTGTCCTCCAGGAGCCTTTTTTCTCTTAAGAATTGTGCAGTCACCGGAAGTTCGTCGATGTTAATCTTTTGAGTCATAACAGAATCCTCACAGTTATGCGGCCCAAGCCTAACCCGGACAAGCCGGAAAATACGAAATACGAATATCGAAATTCGAAA
>JAQYWL010000244.1 GCA_030145035.1 Desulfobacteria bacterium
TCATTTTATATTCGGATTTTGAAAATTGTTTCGAATTTCGATATTCGAATTTCGGATTTATTTTCTGCCAAAAAAATACCAACTCTATTATTAACGGACTAAATCTCTTGTAATTCATAATCCTTCAATCCCTCAATTCATTCCACCCGTACCCTTTGCCCAGCACATCGTTAAGGAGAGAGTCTACATCCTTGATGCGATCATCCCGGATCATTTCCAGCAGCCCCTCATCCAGCAATCGTTCAAACATCCGCTTACGGGCCTCCGGGCTCTTTGCCTCGGCCAGAAGTTTTTGACGGATGGCACCCATCAGGTTCAACAATACCGTATATTCCGGCCCGAATTCCTTCTCCAGGGCCTGACGTATCCTCCTTGCCACAGCCGGACTCTTGTTTGAGGTGGAAATGGCAATCAACAGATCGCCCTGGCGGACGATAGCCGGAAGCACAAAGCTACAAGCAGCCGGGCGATCGGCAACGTTACACAGCAGTCCCATCTTGGCCGCATCTTTGCTGATCTTTTCATTTACCTCTTCGCTGTCAGTCGCTCCAATAACCAGAAATTTGCCTTCTAGATCAGAGGGCTCATAGTCTCTGGTCATTAGGTCGATGCGGCCCTCTGAGGCCATGGCTTGAAGGCGCTCGGTTGCAAGGGTGGTTACCACGGTAAGGCGCGCCCCGCATTCAAGTAAGGTATTGACCTTACGTTCACCCACACTGCCGCCCCCCACAACAAGGCAGTCCCTGTTTTGCACGTCCAGATTCACCGGATAATATCGCATCACAGCCGCCCGTCCATTACACGCTTGATAAAAGACCCCCCTATGCACATGAGTTCAAAGGGCTTTTTCCACATAGGACCCTTGGTAATCGCCACACCGAAAAAGATTCGCATAAGCAGCGCCAGGGGGAGTGGACTGGAAACCTGCTTGACCCGCCCGGCCTTGATCGCCTGGATAATGGCGTCAGGGGTCTTTTCGGCTTCAACCAGAGAATAGGCCAACCCAAATTGCTCCAGTACGTGAGCATCCGAGTTTCCAACAACAGGCAGCCGGTACTTCTCTGCAAATCGGACGGCCTGCCTGTTGAAATCTATCCGGCAGGTGTAGAAATGGCAATGTTCCACGGCATCAAACAGGTGCGGGATGGCTTCAAGTTGTCCGTCCAGGCAGGTCGGACTCGGGAAGTAGGGGTGGGGAGCAATGACCAGATTGTTTGCAGCCTTTTGTCTGAGGACGTCCTCGAAGCTGTTGTAGCAGCCATTTTGAAAGGGCATATTGATCAGCAGGACATGCTTGCCTTCAATGGTGGCCTCAACCCCCGGGATCAATACTAATCCGCGTTCAGCCGCATGCGATTTAAGCTCCGGGCTGTACGTGAGCCTGTCGTGGTTCGTAATGGCAAGGGCATCAAAACCTCTCAACACAGCCTCATCAATCAACTCATAGGCGGAGTACGAGACCCGGTCTTCTCTATCTTCTTTGGTGTGGATGTGAAGGTCGACCTTTAAGGGCATGATGTTCGTCATATGTGCGGGCTCGCAAGATAGATTTCTATATAAAATCGCGAAGCGATTTTATAACCTGTTGTATTATGATATCTAATGATCATAAACGAAGCAAAGCAAAAATCAAGCCAAGATTACCTGATAGTATGGGAATTACCTTTTTCCGAGCGGCGAAGCCGCGTTACATAAGATCGCGGAGCGATCTTATAACTTGATAGCAGGTTCTAAGGAATCGATATGCAGCCCAGGCTTCTTATCATAAACTGCCCCAGTGCCTATTTTGTCCATGTTCCTATGGGAACCTTCGGGCTGTGTGACTACCTGAGCCAGAAAAAGATCCCGGTCAGAATGCTGAATCTGGCCCTCTACGACAAGACTCAGATGGCCACGGTTCTCAACCGTTATCTGGAGCAATTCCGCCCCACCCACGTCGGTTTAACCTTTCACTGGCAGGAAACCGCAGAAGGGGTCCTATGGGTGGGTCAGCACGTCAGATCCGGAAATGATCGGGTGAAAATAATCTGCGGCGGTTTCACAGCCGGGTATTTTGGAGAGGAATTGCTTAAAAAGTGTCCGTCTGTCGATTATGTTATAAAGGGCGACCCCGAAAGGCCATTGGAACTCCTCCTGAGTGGGGCTCAGGCGCCTGAGATTCCCAATTTGATCTATAGAGACCAAACCGGGGTTCGAGCCAATGAGACCTCTTACTGCATAAACGAAGAGACCATCTCCAGCATCTCCTTTTCCACATTAACTTATCTGTTTGACCACGAGTTGTACATAAAGGCCCTGGAAGAAAAACTGGGATTTCCCCTATTTATTGGGAGGGGATGTGTATTTGGCTGCGATTATTGCGGGGGAAGCCGTGAGTCTTTCAGGCTTCACAGCGCCCGGATTAAACCAGTGACAAGGTCCATTTCTGCAATCATCGCAGACCTGAAACGCCTGAAAGCGTTTACCAGAAAAATATACATCTGCTATGAGATCGATCGAGGCTACATAAAGGCCCTGTTCGAGGCCATGAAAGGGGAAAAACCGCTGGTCAAGACATTTCAGTTAAACTACGGGGCCTGGCAATTGTTCGACAGAGGGTTCCTGGAGTCTTACAAAGACCTTTTCATCATAGACAAAGAAGACAAACCGCTCTTTGAGATTTCACCGGAAGTCTTTGATAAGAGGAGCCGCCAAAAGATCAAACGTCATATGAAGACCTATTCGATTCAAGAGCTGAAAGAAAACCTGAGTCTTATCAATGACTGCCCGGGCAATGGTGTGAAGGTATACATCTTTTTTAGCCGGTATCATGACCCGGCCCGGACATACGCCGCTGTGAGGGAAGAGATTCTCGGGATTTTTCGGCTAAAACATGATCTGGTTTCCGAAAAATTTGCAAACGTAAAGGTGTACTACGACCATTTGTCTACAGACGTTGGAAGCCGCTACTGGCAAAGCTATGTTGAAAAGCCGCGGGATTTGGATACGCTGATCTCCTGGACAAGAAGGCTCAAGAGCCAGGAGCAATATAGCTTCTCGGTTGACAACCTTTGTATATATATACCCAAAACCCTATCGGAACAGGAGATCTTCAAATGCGAGTTGTTGATATTCATACTAAAGAGCTTGGAAAAGCACTCCTACGAACTCTTTCACATCCTGTTCAAGTGCCTGGATGAACTTGTCATAGGCGTGGTTGAGGAGACGATCGCAGAGGTATATGCCAACAAATCCGGGAATCTCTTTAAGTCCCTGGATCACTGCGAACTGCTCCATGATCTGAAAAGAACAATTACGCGGCACCAGCCTTTGCTCTCCAAAATACCCTTTATTGAGGACCTGACCAGCCTCCAGATCAAAAAGGCCATGTGTCGGCGCACGCCTCAGCAGACAAGGAGCTGTTATCAAACGAGGCGACCTAGGCTGAATCATGCCGTTATCTCTATCCATGACCATGATTACCTTGATCTGTCACACTTTTTGCGCAGGCTGGAACAAGAAGGCCCCAACAACTTAAGGCATGAAAAGACCGTCATTATTTTCCTTGTGGATGAAGTCATGAGCATGCCTTATGAAACCTATCGCATGACGCTAAAGGCATTTGAGACGGGCATTTCATCAGACCAATACTACGCGCTGATGCATCAAAGGGGCATCTTTGACCCTTCATATCACGAAAATCTTCTGGCAAAGATGTTTCAAAGCGACGTGCTGTATTGAGTTTGCCTTCTGGCCTCTAATACTAACGTCTCAGAATATTTATCCGCCTGTGGCGGAAAATCAGAGGGCTTCCAATTGCAGCATAAAGGTCGGCACGGTGGCCGACCCCTGGCCCAGAACTGGACTGACAGCTTGATAGCCCATAATGAGCATATCGCGCCCCTGGCCCAGACCCTGGCCCAGACCGGGATTATGGGGCCTGGCAGCTAATTTATGCACGTCGCGCCAGGGCGGGCCGGGATGTTGAAAGACTGCGGTCCCTCTTTTCCTGTCGCGCCAGGGCGGGCAGGGCGGGCCTACCTGCCCACAATGCTTCGCAAACTGTCCGCCATCGCTCTCGCTCAGGCGAGACGGGCGGGGAATGATGGAGTGATGATGGAAGTGAATCGATGATGGAAGTGAACTAAAGTGAGCTAA
>JAQYWL010000155.1 GCA_030145035.1 Desulfobacteria bacterium
GAACAGCCCCGAGTGGGTGGGGCCTCACCCTTTTTCAAATTTAGGCACTCTGTCAATCTGGACAAGACGCTATCAAAGTTGTCGCGTTTAGTAGGAACCTTCAACTCATCCTCATTTGTTTCCTGCCACCGATATCTTGAAAACATCATCAACCAGTACAAAACCGGGAATTCTCCCATTTGGAAGTGAAAGGAAAGAAAATGGACTCTACTAAAAACGAGGTGAGAATGCAAAAGGGAGAGATTTCATCGCTTCAAGAAATGGAAATTGAAGCCATAGTAAATGCCGGCATTTTTAAGGATAAATCTGACCTCCTTCGAGAAGCAATAAATACTTTCTTTGCGGTAAAGCCCAAAATGAGACTCGAAGCGGCTATACAACTATTTAAAGATAAGAAAGTAACATTGGGGAGGGCGGCGGAGATTGCCGGTACTGATCGCTGGCAGCTCAAGGATATTTTGGAAGACAGGGGCATAGATATTATTGTCGAATGTGATGCCAGCGAGGAGATGGATCGCAGGATCTCTTCGCTGTTAAGGAAATAGACAATGATTATAGTTGACAATAACATTCTTTCAACCTTTGCCAAAATAGGCAGATTAGATGTATTGTTCCAGCTTTTTCCTAAAAGCCAGATTGGAATTGTACCGGCTGTCTACAACGAACTCCGAATTGGAGTAACAAAGGGACATGTCCAATTGAAGGAAGTCATGGAGATGATTCAAAAAAAGAGTATCAGACTCCTAACCTTGACAGAGGCAGAAATCTTTCTACACCAACTCTTCCAGTATCGTTTGATGAAGGAGAACTGGAATCTGTAGCAGTTTGTAAATCGAGGAAAATAGCACTTTTAACAAATGAGAGGAGTGTGAAAAATTGGTGTGCCAAGGAAAATATTAAACATGCTGACCTACCTGATCTGTTAAGAGCTTGCTGGCAATCTGAAGCAATGTCTAAGAAAGAAGTTAAAACTCTAATTGAGGAGATTGAGGAGAAAGATAATATTACGTTTAGATCTAAAGAAGAGATTTTTAGAGATTGAAGATTCTGTCAGTCTCAAATAAGACGTAGACTTCCCGACACAAGATCATCGGCTCTGCCTATCAGGTTTAGAATAGGAGCTGTTCACCGCAAAGACGCAAAGGGCGCAGAGAAAAGACGATCTTTTCACTCCCGAAGGGATGAGCGGTTTTCATTTGCCGGCACCTCCCGGCAAATGAAAAAATCTGTGACTCAGCGCTCTCAGCGCCTTTGCGGTGAATTATAGAAATCATCAAATAAGAATACAGCAATGCACATAGAACAAATACACTACCGCAAAATAATCATCCTTAAGGCAGAATATTTGCCTTTGCACTCTCTGCCCCTTTGCGGTGGGAAATAATTTGATATAGAGAAGTACTTTTTCTTGCCCGAAGGGCAACTGTCTGTGTTCGTCTGTGTGTGTCTGTGGCTGAATAGTTACACAAGAAAGTGTAAAAAATTACCCACACACTATGTAATAAAATACCACTTCCGCTGTTAGGTGTGAAAAAACATTCCACTCATGTAACCCGTTATTCATTTATAGTCCATAGATTCAGCCACTTAGGTCTTACCCAACCCGCGGCATGCTCCTTGCTATTAGTACCCCAAAGCAGGGACGTTGCAAGCGGTAACCGTTAGACTCCTGCCGTGCGATTTGTGGCCGCAGGCCTGAGCGGTTTTGTCCATAGGAATTTCCTTTCTTGGAGCGGCAAAGCCGTGTTACATAAAATCGCGAAGCGATTTTATCCACGTAATCCAAGGGGGCGGAGCCTGTCTTTGAAATCCTCCCTGCCCTCGAACGAGAACGACTCGTTTAAGCCGGGACAATGCCTGAGAAAAGATACTTAATACAGAGAGAGATTTCTCAGGGGAGGCTTTCCATGACAGACAGAAAGAGATTCGTAGACAAAAACACCATGCTTGTGCGGGAATTTGATAGATACATCCTGGAGCATCCTGAATTTGCCGATGAATTGCCCGATAATGCCCTTGTTGTTATGCAGATCGAGGGAGATGACGAGTTTAATAAATGGGCAAAACAAACGGGACAGAGCGTAGCTGAAAAAGATAACCCTATAGTTTATGTTAGAGTCACAGATTTAAAACCAGTGCGCTCACGGATAGAAAAATTACAGCTTGAAATGGTTGCTTATCTCTGACTCCTGACATCTGATCTCTGACTTCTGACTCCTGAACTCTTTGCTGTTTCGCTATCAGCTATGCGCTATCACCCATGAACCTTAAATATCTAGTCGTTAGCTTGCTCAACACAGGTCTAATTATCTATGTCTCCTCCATGCCAAATCACTGTCTTCCAGGAGATGGTTCGCTGAGTGATCAAATTGTTTCCAACGTTGCTCACATCCCTGCATACGGACTTCTCACTTTCTTATGGCTCAAGACCTTTGACAGAAGAAAAAATACAACTCAGCTTCACAACTTCCCAGCTTCACAACTTCCCAGCTTCACAAAATCTCAACCTCACAACTTCTTGGTTGCGCAGCTTCTCAACTTCGCACCTTCTCGACTTCCTGTTCCTCTCAACCGCCCATTTTCGGTTTTGGCAGGTTTGGTTCTTTTTGCTGTTTCAGACGAAATTCATCAATCATTTATCCCAGGTCGCTCAGCATCCGGTATCGATCTGGGGTTGGACCTGCTCGGTGTTTTCTTTGGGTTATGTGTATTCAGCAGGCTCAAACAACTCAACAGATTAAATCAATTGAACGAATTGAACATCTCGAACGAGCGTAGCGGTCGAACACTTTGAACTATATCTTACTAACAATCGACGTAGAAGACTGGTTCCAGGTGGAAAACTTCAAGCAATGCATCCCCTTTTCCTCCTGGCCAGACCGTGAACTGCGCGTTGAGGCAAACACCCACCGCCTCCTCGATCTCCTGGACAGTCAGGGATCAGTGATCAGGGGCCAGCGGTCAGTCTAAACCAACTCAACAAGCCCAAGTAATGTGTCTGACTCCTTCCGCCGAAGGCGGATTTTTACCCCGTGCAATGCAACGCCTATTTAACAGGGGGAGGTTTCTCAGTTTCATCAGGAAACTGAGAAAAAAGAAAAATCCAGGAAATCCAGGAAATCCAGTCTAACACCAGCCTCTCCAAAAGCAACTTTTTTCGTGTTAGCTTGGATCGCAGAACGCCTCCCCCACCTGGTTCGCGAAATACGTGCCCGTGGCCACGAAATAGCCTCCCACGGCTATTACCACAACCTGTGCAATCAGCAATCACCCAATGCACTGAAAAAAGATCTAACTGACAGCAAAAAACTGTTGGAAGACATCATCGGATCTCCGGTTGTCGGCTACCGTGCCCCAAGTTTTTCCATCAGCAATGAAATCCTGAAACTCATTGAAGAATGCGGCTATCTCTACGATTCAAGCTACAATTCCTTTGCACTTCACGGCCGGTACGGCCATATTAATCTCTCTCAAAACGGCTCAAAAGGCATCGCAATTCAAATCTCGAATAGTTTCTACGAACTTGCGATTAGTAATATGAAATTGGGCATCCACACCTTGCCCTGGGGAGGCGGTACATACTTCCGCCTGATCCCCTCCCCTCTTTTTGAAATGGGCGTTAGATCAATCTTAAAAAAGCACGGAGCTTATCTTTTTTACTTACACCCGTGGGAAATCGACCCGGAACAACCGAAAGTGAATGAAGCTCCATCATTTTATAGATTCAGACATTACGTTAATCTCGACAAAACCGAATCCAAATTATCATCGTTTATTGAAAGCTTTAAAGAATGTCACTTCGTCACCTGCCACCAATATCTGGAAGAAAATCTATGAAGGAACCGTTCCAATTCAAACTCAATTGAGCAGGTTTTGGTTGACAGGAATGGGAACCTGAAGATAAGATTTTAAAACAATTAAGTGATTATACATATGCGGAGGCATTAATGATGATTACGGTTAAAAGTAAGATAGAAAAGGGTTGGATTCGACTCCCAAAGAAAGTGCGTCTGCCGGACGGGACTCGGATTATCGTAAAGATCGAGCCTATACTGAAGACCAAAGAAAAGCTGAAGATCGTTTCAGAGTTATCTGGAGGCTGGTCTGATGACCCAACCATCATATCCATTTTTGATGAGTTGGAGCAGGAACGGCACCACAATATCGGCCGAGAGGTTATGTTCGAATGATCCTATTGGATACCAATGTGGTAATAGCCTTTTTAATGGTAATAAGGCAGTACTAAAAAGGATACAGGCAGAGATCGACGAAATCGCCTTGAGTACTTTAGTGGTAGCAGAGTTGGATTATGGCGCAAAGGCATCTCAGAAGGCCAAAGAAAATCTCGAAAAGCTGCATAGATTCATAGATATTGTTCGGGTGGTTCCTTTCGATCTTGAATGCGCCAAAATTTTTGGAACTATAAAAAGCAAACTTCGAAAGCTGGGTAAGCCCACGGGTGAGATGGATGCACTTATTGCAGCCACTGCAATGTCCATCAAGGGTGTTTTAGTCACAGGTAACAGAAAGCATTTCGAAAATATTGAGGGCTTGAAGGTCGAAATTTGGCCAGCTGGGTAACTCCGTAATACCCAATGCCCCAAACACCCCAAAATTGCTTTTCGCTTACATGTCTCAGCTCTCAGCCTTCGGCTTCGAGCTTTCACCTTTTATCTGCTCTGCTCTCTGCTCCATGCTCCTTGCGCTATGCCCTCTGCGCTATGAACTATGAGCTTTGAGCTATATCATGAACTCAACAAACGCAATCCCCAATCAACGAGCAACTAAAATAGCTATCTTTCTA
>JAQYWL010000352.1 GCA_030145035.1 Desulfobacteria bacterium
CGCTCAGGCGTTGACAGGTAAGTTTGCGTGTTGAAACGGTCCGCTTACCAAGACAATTTTCGTCAATAATGGCTGAAACATAGGCATCGCGAGGCGCATTCGGCTCCTGGTCTTCAAGCAATAACGCCAGTTCTTTGAACATTATGGTTCTGCTGGTGTGTGTACCTTTGTCCCCAAATCGAAGCCCCGCCTTAATCCAGAGCGGAGAAACTTCTGAATTCCGCAATAGAGCCTTTTCTTTGAGTATTGGATCGTGTTTCATTTTATCCTTTCTTTTTAGCCTGCGAGTTTGCAGGCCAAAATATACTTTAATTTAAACCCAAATGTCAAGGACAAATTTTGAGGAGATTTCAATAATTCTTGGAACAGACAGGAGAAAGCCAACATACAAGCAGCCTTAGCTATGAAACTGAACATTTTTCCTTGACCTTTCAAAAGCTTATGTTCTATGAACCCACAGGCTTCAATGAAGAGGCCTGATGAACTACAAAATAGGAGGAAGGCGTTATGACAAAGGCAGAACTGTTTGAAAAGATGGCAAAGGATGCGAAGATTTCAAAGGCTGCGGCCAACAAGGCCCTGAATTCGTTTGTGGGTTGAATAGGCTGCGCATTTAACGGGGCAGGCACAGAAGTGTTTAGGGTGCAAACACACAACAACGGCAGGTTGTAATATGAAAAGAATCCTCGCAGTTAGCTTTTTGGTGTTAATGGCGGTTCCTGGCTTTGCCGAAAACTATCTTCTCAATGGGGGGCAGGCATCACAGATTAGTTACCAGATGGTTCAGAAAGTCCAACTTTCGTCAAACACTCGAAAGTTGATACTCAGCTATGTTGTGCCGGAATCCTTCGAGTCGCCAACCTATCGTCAAAAGATCACAGAGCTGGATTTCAACTTCTCTCCTTCGCCTTCTAAACGTGAGGACAAAACTGATCGTCACGGCAATAAAGTTGTTGAACTAACCTGGAATGCTCCATTAATGGCGGTTACAGCGACCATTTCACTCAAAGCAATGAACAGAGTGGAACTGCAAACGTTGCACACAAGCGCACCATTCCCGCCGACTGGGTTGCCGGAACAGGTACAAGCATATTTGAAAGCAACCGAACAGGTGCCTGTCAATGATGGGCGGATTCGAGCCAAAGCACGCGAACTAACGGCTTTGGCCAAAACACAATTCGATGCTGTACAGAAGATATTGACATGGGTGGTGGATCACATGCACTACGTGGCAATCCCACAGAGCTACGATGCCATGTACGCCTTCCGCAGCGGCAAGGGCAATTGCCAGAACTACTCACATTTGGCAGCAGGCTTGATGCGGGCGGTAGGAATCCCCGTACGCATTGTTAATGGAATAACCCTGAAAGAACCCTATGACATCAAGATAGGAAGCAGCATATTGACTTTGAAGATGGCACAGGGTCGGCATTCGTGGATCGAAGTTTATTTTCCTGACTTGGGCTGGGTGCCATTCGATCCACAGGGAAGTGAACTTTTTGTCAGTAACCGGTTCATTCGCGTGGAGGTTGGCTTAGACAACAAGGAAACCAAACAGGACGGGCTGGTTCGCTGGTTCCAGGTCGAGGGCACATCCGGCAGGCCCCGGTTCGAGGAGAATATTAACGCTGGATTTGTTGCCGACCGCGTGGATTTCATTGCTCAAAAGACAAACTACGGGCCTCGCGAGATGTTGCTCGGTCCACAGGTCGATGCCGCTTTTACCAAAGTATCCGTGGCAACTCCGCCGCCCAAAAAAGTGCCGGAAGAAGAATTGAAAAGCTTGCGCTATTCGGAACCGTATGTGTTTGGCAACCTGGAGTTCCCGGAAAATGTGGATTTCTTGTCTTTGCAGTGGTCGGCTCAACAAGGTGCGGATGGTACAATGGAACTGCAAAAGAACTTTCTGGTGGAAACCGCTGAATATGTGACTACCCGGGGCCAGCAGTATGCCCAGACATTCATCCTGACAAGGCCGATGCAATTAAAAAAGGTAGGGCTGGCTCTGCATAAGTTCAACGACGATGGACACCTTTGGCTTGAGCTCTCAAAAGATGATGGCGGTAAACCGGGTGAATATATTGCCACCAGCGACATCATTCCACTGAGCCAAATGAAATTCGTACCTGGTTATTCCTGGGTGGACTTTGATTTCAGCGGCTCTTCGGTTATACTCTCGCCAGGTCGCTACTGGGTGGCGCTGGGATTCACGGATGGCCCCATTGTCAATTGGTTTTTTACTTACGGAAAGCCTGTCGGTCCTCAAGATGGCACCAGGTATAAAACCATGTTTGATGAGACCTGGAGTCGCAGTCTGGCCTATGAGTTCAACTACCGGGCGGTGGGGCTCGCACCAAAATAGCAGAACAAAGAAATTCCTGCGGCTCTTTCCAGGCCAAAACCGGTTCTTCAATAGCTGAGAAAAGGCCAAAATCATCACTGTAAAAACGCCCCCAACTTCTCCTTGATCATCTTGAGAAAGAGCAGATACGTCAACTGCTCGATGTAATCGCCGTAGCCGATGCCGTCATGCCGCAGGGTGTGACAGAAGCCCCAGTTGTTGACTATGTTGAATTACGCCCCTCTGTTGTCTGGAATCACTTCGCCCTTTGTCGCCTGCTTCTGCCGTATTTAGCATTTTCTTCCTTGATATCAAAACCAATCTTTCTTTAGCCACAGACAACCGCTGACAACCACAGACATTGCTCACCGCAAAGGCGCAGAGAGCGCAGAGGAGAATAATTCTTGCTGTCGCGGAAAAGTAAACGATTTTTGCGTTGAATGATCATTTTGACTGTGATGTTCGACGCCTCTTCTTCTTTCGACCGTAGGCCAAGGCTCTTCCTTTTCTCAGGTGGGCCATTTTTCGGTTGAAACTGGTCCGCCGGGACAAAGGCTCCATAGACCGCTGCACGGCAAGCAACTAAAGGCCGCCTGGCCCACCATAGATGGAGGGTGGAAATGTGTCCTTTTCTAACGGACTTCTCCCGTGAGGCTTCTTTTGAGATAGCCTTGATGGGGAGGTAGTCTTCTATCAGTCTGCGGTCTTTGTTCATTCCGTTCTTTTCTTTCTTGGAATCATGATGAGAACTTCAAAATCTCTGAGGTCAATGCCGATATCATTTCCAGTTGCCTCTTTTATGAGACGAATCATTCGCCTTATTCCGCTCCCTGCCCTGGTGACAAGTCCCGCATCTGAAAGCCGCCCATAAATGTGCGGGTTTCTCACAACATGTATCCCTGCTCGCATCGCCTCTGCGTCCACCGTATTCGGAGCCTTGCCAGGAGTGTGGATTTCAATACGATCATCCAGAATGAACAGGCGGATCGGTCCATGCACTGTGTAATCTCTATGGGCAACGGCGTTGATTAAAGCTTCTCTCAAAGCTTCCTCTGGTAGTTCAGGTTTTGCTTCCGGTGAAAAGCCTTTGATTTTGTGTGGAATCGGAAGATGAAGTCTTAAAAAACGCTGGACCTGGTCAATAATATCCAAAAGTCGCCCCGTGATTTCTTTCATGTCTGAAGGCTCTATCGAAACATCTACTCCCGGGATACGCGCTGCTAACATACCTCCTGATGCTCAGGTTTGTCTATAGCTTCAGCCGGAATCTCAAAGAATCTTGCAGCAACTATCTCCCGCTTGACATGGTCCAGCTTCTGGGCCGGATTCTGGATTCGAATCGGTACAGCATCCGGATTTTCGAGAGGATCCCAGGCCACATACAGCCAATAGGAATCGCCTAAAGGAAATGTTGTTCAACATAGCGGGGCATTAACCGGCGCTCTTCAATCTCAACGTTAGATCGCTGAAAATTAGAGAAATCCAGTGTTGATTTGGCAAGTGCAATGCCGGTGGCCTCTTCGTAAGCCTTCAGCTTCTGTGGGTCGATGCGTTCAATCTGATCCAGATATTCCTCCAGACGGCGTGGATCAAAGGCTACCTCACGCAACATTTCTGATAGGTTTATCTCGTTTAAGGACAGCACTTCACCAATAACGTCGAAGACCCTGTCAGATAGGACGGCACGTATCTGCTCTAATTTGACAAGGAGCCTTTGTAAGATCCGCCCCTCAATAACGGGCTGTCCTTCTTCAGATTCACTGGCCACAAAGTTAAAGACATAGACGTCTCTTTCCTGCCCGATTCGGTGGATACGACCTAAGCGTTGTTCAAGGCGGGTTGGATTCCACGGGAGATCATAGTTGATCATCAAATGGCAGAATTGAAGATTGATGCCTTCACCCGCAGCCTCGGTGGCCACACAAATTTGATAGGTGGTTCGGAATTTTTCCTGGGCTTCCTTTCTCTGATGTGGATTCATGCCTCCATGTATTTCACAGGTTGAATAACCCCATTTTTCAAGGTGTTGCCTTAAATGATTCAGAGTATCCCGGTGCTCAGTGAAGATGATCAATTTGCTCCGGCCATCCTTCAGGGCTGAAAACTGTGAAAAAGTTAAGCATTCCTTCAAAGCTGCCAGTTTTGAATCCGGCGCATGCTCCTTTACCCTTCTGGCTCTTTCTGTTAACTCTTTTAAAGCAGCTATCTCCATCCGCAACTGGTCAAGTTCCATTGCCATGGTGAATTCATCAACCAGAATATCACGGGCCTCGTCATCCAGATCATCCTCATCAAGTTCTGCGTCCATTAGACGGCCCTGGATCTGGGCCAGCCGGCGAGCACGCTGTGCCGGTGTGAGAACTTCCAGCTCTTCTAATAGCTTGCGCTGTTTCTCAAGACGTCTTTTCATTGATTCATAAATGGCCCCGGTAGAACTAGCCAGCCGCCTTTGGAAAACGGTTCTGGCCAAAGCAACGCTCTGTTTCTTCCGGCCAGTGGCCTGGCCAAGAAATTCATTGATATAAGCGGTTACGGCTTTATATAGGTCATATTCTTCACGGTTCAGACGGAAGGTAACAGTATTGGCATGGCGATCCGGGAAAAGACGTCTCCCCTCCATATCCTTAAGATCCTCTTTCAACCTGCGCACGGACCAGGGACAGTCTGGACCAAGTCTCAAAATATCCGTTCTTATTTCCCTGGCTTTTTGGCCGACCTTATGGGGTTCCGGAAAAATGTCAGGATCAATTAACCTGATAAAGTGACCAAACCTGTCATCATCACCGTGATGGGGGGTTGCGGTTAGAAGTAGAAGGTGATCCGCATTATAGGCGAGGTGCTCTGCTAATTGATAACGTTTTGTCTTTTCAACCTCGTCCGCGCGTCCGGAACGATGTTTGGTATAGGCACTACATTTGTGGGCTTCATCTATGATCACCAAGTCCCAGCGTTGTTGCCATACCCTTTTTCTGACATCCTCTTGTTTCGCATAGTCAATTGAAGAAATGACCTGACCACTTTTTTGCCATGGATTGACGAGTTGTTGCTGATCCAGTGCTGAGAAAATAATATCGAACGGTTCTCCAAACCACCGTAACAGTTCATCCTGCCATTGTATTGTCAGGGGTGCTGGACAAAGGATAAGAATCCTTTCAATGGCCTCCCGAAGTTTCATTTCTTTAAGCAGGAGTCCGGCCATGATCGTTTTGCCGGCACCAGGATCATCGGCCAGTAAAAATCTGAGACGAGGTTGGGGTAACATCTTCAGATAAACCGCTTCAATCTGATGAGGAAGCGTGCGAATGCCTGAGATGCTTACTGCAAACTGAGAATCATGTGCATAGGCCAAACGAATTCTCGCTGATTCAATCAAGAGACGTATTTTTTCAGCATCAGCGAGCTGAGCTTTTGGCTTTTTTTCTGGCTCGCCGGAAATAATCGTTGCCTCTTCAGAGGACAATATCGCTTCATCAATAGAACCATCAGGAAGTCGAACCTGCAATTCAAACCCGCCAATAATCTCCCGGACAGCTTCAAGGACAACCAGTCCATTGAAGTGCCCAGGCAGTTTGATCTTTTGACCTATGGGAAAATGAATAATATCTTCTGTCACGGGTCTTAGCTGGACCTCTGATTGTTCTTAGGATGTTCTTCGCTCTGAATCTTCCTGGTACATGGGTGCAGGCTCTTCAGCGTATCTTTCTGCCGTAGCCGCTATCTCTTGTGCCACAGCCTCTCTGAGATGGGCCGGCTCCAAAACCCAGGCGTGTCTCCCAAACGGGGCCACCGCAAAACATCCTCTTTTGCCCCATGTCCCGCCCGCCTCGCCTGAGCGGCACACGACCCGCCTGCCATTGCAAGGCACGAGCGGGCAGGTGGCGGGCAGGTCATGCCGATTTTGGATTTTGGCCTCCAGCCCGTGCGGGCCTACGCCCTCTACGAGCCGGAGGCCGGAGGGATTGGGGATTACCTACCCGCCGTCATATTCCTTGCTCGCCTCAAGAGATATAACACATACCACAAGTTGGCAGATTGTCCCTTTTGATGTGGATTTGTCCGCGGAAGACGGAAACCAAAGTACGACGCTATATGTGAAGGAAAGTGGGACGGGCAACACTGGTTGGGTCGCTAAATAGCCCTCATATTTTACCAAGATTTTACCAGGTACTATCAATTCATATCCGGTAACACCTTGATTTATCAGGAATCAAAAAAACCCGAAATTTTCATATTTCTCGGGCTTTTTCGTTGCGTAAATTATTGATTTTGTAATGGCGTCCCCAGCCGGATTTGAACCGGCGCTGCCGGCGTGAAAGGCCGGTGTCCTGGACCTGGCTAGACGATGGGGAC
>JAQYWL010000396.1 GCA_030145035.1 Desulfobacteria bacterium
GAAAAAATCCTGACAATCCTGTCTAAGAATAGAAAGAAAAAATCCTGACAATCCTGTCTATCCTGTCTAACAGCTTTAAAATTCCGACAGGATGTACAGGATTATGTTGAAAACGTCTCCAAAAAGTTCCGCCGCCGCCTCAAGCGCTCCCTTTGGTATGGTATGAAACGTTTGGGCTGTGAACTCGTTGGACGATGGATTTAACTCACTGATTTCCTTGGGCTATAATCAAATGTGGCAAACTTCATGAGTCAGGTTTAACAATTTGACGCTTTACTCAAATGCTGATATGATAGATAAAGTTGACATGAAAGGAGACAAGGTGGTGCCCCAACCTACACAACCTCTTGACATTATAGTTCACACCAGAGTGCGGACTAGCATAGAGCCGCAAGACGAACCCGATAAGAAAGCAGAAGACGTTTTAGCGCTTGCTCGTCAGAGTTGCGAAGGCCTAACAAAAGAGGAACTCGCAGCTATGGCATCAGCCAAGTTGAGATCCGAAAACTTTTTTCAGTGTTTATATTGATCTCCGTCAACGTGGGAGGTGATTAATTATGAAAGTTCAAATTGCTGATGAAAATAGGTTGAAAGATCTAATAAGAGAGGCAGTTAGGGATGTCTTAGAAGAGGAAGTGATGAAGGTAAAATTGTTATTGACACCTTACGTATCTGACGAAGAACAGAGGGAAATAGAAGAGAGCTATGGGGAACCGTCAAAACAGGTAGCAAGAACCTTGATTTTAGAGGGATAACATAGTGTGGAAAATAGACTTAAGTAAACAAGCAGATAAATTTGCAGAAAAGGAAAATATAAACGATGATCAAATACAGTTGCTAATCCAAAAGTTTATCAATTATTCAAAGGGACTGGATGAAAACATTGACGTAAGAAAAATGAAAGGCAAATGGAAAGGATACCACAGGATCAAAATTGGCAAGATAAGGATGATCTTAAGAGTAGATTTTAAAGAGCGAGTAGTATTTGTAGACAGAATAGACTACAGGGGACGTGTATACAAATAACTCCAATACGACAAGCCACAATGTACTAGGCTCTTTGCACAATACAGTACGATGTGACTGTCCTTCGCGTAAGCGGATTGCTCTTTCCCTGTTTCGTCTCGAAACTGGGAAAACAAAGATCCAATAAATCCCGTAAATCCTGTCTAAGAATGAATTTCAAATATCTATTCCTCAGCTTGCTTAGCACAGGCTTAATCGCGTTTGTATCCTCGCTTCCAAATCACTCTCTTCCAGGCGATGGTTCGCTGAGTGATCAAATTATTTCCAATCTTGCCCACATCCCCGCATACGGACTTCTCACTTTCTTATGGCTCAAGACCTTTGAAAAAGGGCTGAGCAAGAGTCAGCTTTTAAAGAAGATCAACGCCCTAATCTTGATTGGCCTGATCCTTTTTGCTGTTTCAGACGAAATTCATCAATCATTCATTCCGGGCCGAACAGTGTCCGGTATCGATGTGGGTCTGGACATATTAGGCATATTTTTGGGATTCAGCACTTTGGTCATCTCCAAGTCGAAGTCCTTTATCGTTCGTGAGGACAAACCAACATAGCTTTGAGCGCATGCAACATGAATGCTTCAGATACTACATCTAATAATCGAAATAGCAATAAGGTCGCGATTAAATTTCTTGCGCTCTTAGCACTTTGGCTCCTCAGTTTCTTCCCGCTCTATCAAAGCCTGATTTCGAGATGGCTTAATCATTCAAACAATTCCCATGGCATCTTAGTACCACTGATCTCCTTGTATCTTATTTGGCAAAAAAAAGATGAATTAAAAACAGCCAGAAGTTCCAATTCAAATTACGGAGCAATTATCATGATTACCAGCATGATATTCTATCTTTTCGGTTACGCAGGAGGTATAGACATCATTCCTCGTACCATGATAGTCTTCTCCCTTGTCGGCCTTATCTTGTTCACTCTGGGGGGCAGATTTTCAAAATCTTGGCTTTCCCGATTTTCTTTCTTCTATTTATGATCCCGGTTCCTGATACATTAATCCTTATGGTATCCTTTCCTCTACAACTCTTTGCTACGAAACTTTCTCATTTTGTCATTCAGGCTTTTTCCATACCAGCCCTTCGTGAAGGCAACATGCTCTATTTCGCTCAGACTCAACTTGAAGTAGCGGAAGCTTGTTCCGGCCTCCGATCCATGATGGCTTATATTATGTTGAGCTTTCTCTTTGCGTACATGATGGACAGGAATTGGAGAAAGCGTTTTATTCTTGTTTTATCAGCTATTCCCCTGGCCCTCTTTGCTAACATTGTTAGAGTAACCGGCACCGGTATCCTGGCTCATTGTTATGGCAGCCAGGTCGCCAGAGGCTTTCTCCACGAATTCTCCGGCCTGGCAGTTTTTGCCTTCGGCTTTGTGCTCATCTTTTTGGAATACTCGTTGTTAAATAGGACAGTTCATCACGCCTCTTCTCAAGGCGCAAAGCCGCAAAGCACGAAGGAACGAGGTTCACCGCAGAGACGCGGAGGACGCAGAGTGGAAACTTTTTTCTCTTCCCGGTGAGACCCCAGGTAAATAGGCTCCGCATTTAACGGGGCAGGGGCTGGCAAGAGAAAAGCTTCTCAGCCCTTAACAAAACTACCAACGCCCCCATTTTATGCCCAGTAAGTGCACGCCGGTGTGCAGAAAAAGGCAGGAAATTGGTTGACAAGAATGGAGACCTGAAGATAAGGTTTTAATGAGCCCAACTTTCAAACAATGTTCCCCATTGCACCGCCAAGAAAAAGGAAACTAAGCCAGAGGTGACACGAATGCCTAGAGTAACATTAAATATGAGCCGGGAGGACATTAAAGCCGTAGTTTTCCAGTCGCCAGCTCAGGAGTTTTTGTCACCGGCTGATGCTGTCGAGAATCGATCGGAAACCGTCGCCATCATGCAACTGTCGGAAACTGGTTTTCAGGAGTGGAATGAAGAAGGAAGGACGAAAATTACATCTCCGTAACAATAATGAGGAAATTTTATAAAAGAGGTGAAGGGTAAAATGAAAATGATGACAACGCTCGAGAAAGTCAGACGGCTAGAACAATATATTGCTGCTGATAGTGCGGCAGTCGACCCTGTCATTTATATGGCTATTGACAAATTAATGCAACGTGAAATTACGCGTTTGCTTAAACTCAAAACACGCTTGGCAGACCAGCTTGAGGAGTTCGAGAGAACATATGCCATGAACTCCTCCGATTTCTGTACACGATATGAAAGTGGCGAAATGGGTGACGATATGGACTTTATTGAGTGGGCAGCAACTGCGGAAATGTTGAAGAATATTGAAAACCGATTGTTATTACTGAAAATGGAATCTGACTCATGAATACAATTATCAGGCAAGGCTTTGACACAATTGAAGCTTTGCTGATTGAGAATCCGGTCATTATTTCTTATGAAGTGCTGAGATGTGAAATTGCCCCGTCTGATGGGAAGTTACGGATCAAAGCGGTATTAAGTGATGGAGGAACACTTGAATTGTTTGAGTATGTAGTCGAGTCGGGTGGTCATCTCCATTTATTGAAATATAGCTTTCACTGGCAAGACGCACAGGCCAAATTAAAGAGACGGTGGGACAATGCTCCACACTACCCTAACTTGCCGAATGCACCACATCATATTCACTTCGAAGACGGCTTGGTACAAGAAACTACCGACGTTCCTGATGTATTCTCAGTTATAGAACAAATTGAGGCAGCATTGAAACAAGACAACCCAAAATGAATGTCTTTCCAGGTTGCAGGTTCCTCAATGCCTTTGCCCTTTGCTCCGTGCTCTATGCCCTTTGCCCTATCCGCTTCGCCCATCTAAGAAAAAGTATGAAACAGACATTGGCACCCTATCCGGTTTGCTGTATAAGCAGCTCGAGCAAACAACTTGTGCCCTTTCCGCCGCAGGCGGATTGAATTTTCTGCCTTTCGTCAGGAAAGGCAGAAAGAAAAAGAAAAATCCTGACAATCCTGTAAATCCTGTCTAATAATGAATTTCAAATACCTATTCCTCAGCTTGCTGACCACGGGCTTAATTGCATTTGTATCCTCGCTTCCAAATCACTCTCTTCCAGGAGATGGTTCGCTGAGTGAACAAATTATTTCCAATCTTGCCCACATCCCTGCATACGGACTTCTCACTTTCTTATGGCTCAAGACCTTTGAAAAAGGGCTGAGCAAGAGTCAGCTTTTAAAGAAGATCAACGCCCTAATCTTGATTGGCCTGATCCTTTTCGCTGTTTCAGACGAGATCCATCAATCATTTATCCCTGGCCGAACAGCTTCCTACGTTGATGTTGCCTTGAACGTTATCGGAATTCTTTGTGGGTTGAGCTTATTCTCCGCCAAAGGCGGATTTTTACCCCGTGCAATGCTTGCCCCGTGGAATCTGGAGTATATTCAACTGGGGCGGGGCCTATTTCACTGGGGGATTTTCTGCCTTTCATCCCCGCCCGCCTCGCGTTGCGAAGCATTGCTGGCAGGTGGAAAGGCAGAAACTTAACCAAAGAAAATCCTGCAAATCCCGTAAATCCTGTCTAATACAAACAGAAACTTATAAACTAATGAACGTCCCGAAAGTGCTCGAAAGTGCTCAGGAAAGTGCTCAGGAATTTCCTTGTCAAATATTTCAAAAAACTGTACAAGTTCAACTGTATATTTTTTTTGATAGGTGAACTGTTACAAAAAACTTAGGAGATACGACAATGAATGAACCCATCCTGTCCCGTGAGTTGGCTTTTGTAGCTGCCCAACGCGGGCTTGACGAGACAACAGTGCTTGCCCAAGCCGTTCGTGAGGGGATACGTGCGCTCTACCGTGACACTATAATTGAGGCCTATCTGTCTGGTAGCATTTCACGCGAGCACGCGCTGAAGGAACTTGGTACAGGAGCATTGGAAGAGGTTGAATATCAGCGTGATGCTCTGAAGGGCGATGTTGCCTGGGGTTTCGGAAATGCTTGAAGCTATCAGTGACACCGGTCACATCTTGCATTTACACGAGATCGGTAAATTGTTCACACTGAATGTTTTTGAGCGACTGTATATACCCAGGTTAGTTGCCGAGGAACTGGGTCGTTACGGTCTGGATGCTGAAGCTATTGATTTGAGCTCACCTATATCGATAGTACCAATCAACAGGGAACAGCGTGATAGAGTGCTTGGAGAAATCGGTCAACTACCCATTCATCCAGCCGATACTGAAGTTCTTATCCTGGCGCATGAGGGCGGCTTCTCAAAACCGATATTGACGGATGACATGGCCTTAAGGCGAGAGCTCGAATTTCGTGGCGCACTGGTGATTGGTTCAGTAGGGTTACTTGTTCGCGCATATAACAAGGCTTTGATGGCACGCGCAGATCTTGATCACGCGATCGATGCGCTGTTTGATGAGAGTACACTGCATTTGAGTTCGGCTTTTCGAGGGTATATCCGCAAATTAATTAATGATTTAGGCAAAGTATGCTGATGTATCAGCGACGTACAGTTGTTTGGAACCCACTACCACGTCCTTAGAAATGTTGCATCTTGAAATGGCCAGGCTGAAATAGAGAATTATCAAAGCTTGAATTGTGAATAGCATAATATCTTATTTACTATTCAAGATTTTGACCCTTTTCCTATACTTTCATCAGGAAACGGTGAACCAAAAAAAATAAAGAATCCCGTAAAATCCTGCCTGCCCCGCCTGCCCCGTAGCTTCGGGAAATGGTACTGGGGCCTGCCCCGCCTGCCTCGTAGGGGAACTCGTACCGGGGTTAAATGCCTGCCCTGTTAAATGCGTAGCCTATTTAACCGGGGAACCACCATATTTAACTGGGGTAGGTAGTCACTATTGTACTGGGGTAAATCCTGCCTGACACAGATGTTCAAGTTTAGAGTTTGACTCCCAATCCCAACACCCTGGACCCCGAACGACTCATTTAATCCGGGACAATGCCTGAAAAAAGATACTTAATGAAGATGCCTTGACATTTGCAGACGATGATATAAATGAAAACTGGGAAATTTACAGAGAGAGATTTCTCAGGGGAGGCTTTCCATGACAGATAGAAAGAGATTTGTAGACAAAAATGCCATGCTTGTGCGGGAATTTGATAGATACATCCTGGAGCATCCTGAATTTGCCGATGAATTGCCCGATAATGCCCTTGTTGTTATGCAGATTGAGGGAGATGACGAGTTTAATGAATGGGCAAAACAAACGGGGCAGAGCGTAGCTGAAAAAGATAACCCTATAGTTTATGTTAGAGTCACAGATTTAAAACCAGTGCGCTCACGGATAGAAAAATTACAGCTTGAAATGGTTGCTTAAGACAGGCTGGATAAACCAAAACGATTAAAATCAGCTTTGAGCGCGGAAGATTGCTTATGGGCTTTGCCTTGGTGGGAAATAGAAGAATGGGCAAGAGATCTATCTTTCAGGAGAACAGAGGAAGCTATAAATTTGTTGATCATGTGTTTGAGAAATGGGTCAAGGAAATGTTGTTTACATATTAGAAGCAGTCCCAGCAGACAGAAATAGTTTAGTACATGCACATAAAGCTTCGATATTTCCTATACGAAACGCGTCGCTTTCAGCTTTCAGCTATGAGCTATTCGTCTAGGGTAAATCCTGTCTGAGAATAAATGAGAATAAAGTGGTAGTCACCTACTGGAAATGTCAAATGTTGAGACCTGACCCCTATGTTTTACTTTCTTATTTTGGTTTAGAAATTGATGAAGAGAAGTTGATTGAGTTGTGTGGGACAAGCCGGTTAGGAACCAGCCGTTTTCAAATAGTGGAAGCTGCAACGAAGCTCAAGTTTAGAGCAGATACCTTTGCTGAATTAACCATGGAACAAATTTATGATATACTTGAAGCGAATTTGCCTATCATTGCCTTGATAGATCCTGGTAAGATA
>JAQYWL010000057.1 GCA_030145035.1 Desulfobacteria bacterium
AGTCTTTAAACGACTGGGGCCCAGTCTCAGATTTGCCTATGTCCAAATCGGGCTGGACACCCTGTTTGTCACTTTTCTGATCTATGTGACCGGCAGCATTGCCAGTGTCTTCTCCTTCCTTTACCTGGTGGTTGTTGTTTACGCCAGTATTATTCTATACAAAAGGGGGAGCCTGATTATGGCGACCCTTTGCAGCATACAGTATGGAGTCATGATAGATCTGGAATACTACGGTATTTTGAAGCCGTTTGATACCGAGGCCGGCCTGACTATACAGGGATACGATGAGTCCTATGTGCTTTTTAAGATCATTATGACTATGGTGGCCTGCTTCCTGGTTGCCTTTTTGAGCAGCCTGCTTGCACAACAGACCCTCAGGACGGAGAAAGAGCTTAAGGCTAAACAAAAAGACCTGGAACAGTTGGAGGCCGTAAATGCCAGCATTGTACACAGTATGGATAGCGGGCTTCTTACATTGACCTCAGCCGGCACGATAACCACCTTTAACCGAGCAGGTGAGATGATAACCGGGTTCAGTCGAGAAGAAGTGCTGGGGAGGCCCTTGTCAAGCATATTCCCCAATGTGGTTCAGCATGCGGCTTTATCAGACGCCCCCCTCAAAAAGAAACCATACCGTTATGATGTAGAGTTTAAAAAAAAGGACGGGACGGCCGGTTATTTGGGTTTTTCCATGTCTTCATTGAAAGAGCCTGATGGAAAGCATATAGGCAAGTTGCTAATTTTTCAAGATTTAACCGCGTTCAAAAACATGGAAGAGCATGTCAAGAGGGTGGAGAAGCTGGCCGCCATTGGAGAGATGGCCGCTGGCATTGCCCATGAAATAAAGAATCCGCTGGCATCCATGAGCGGCTCGACCCAATTGCTTAAGAAAGAGGCCACTAACACCCCTGTGGCCAGAAAACTAATGGATATCGTGCTAAGGGAAACCGACCGGCTCAACGTCTTGGCTAATGATTTCCTTTTGTTTGCACGTCCCGGTTCCGACAAAATAGAATCCGTGGAGCTTAGTTCAGCCATTGGCGACACATTGGAGCTTTTCAGAAAAAATGGCATTTGCCAGAACAGGATCACCGTGGTCCAGGATCTTGCTCCTGAGGTGTGGACAGAGATGGACCCCAAGCATACACGCCAGATCCTGTGGAACTTACTTTTGAATGCTGCTGAGGCTATTGATGGGACGGGAGCCATACAAGTTTCCTTGAAGACAGCAGAAGATATGGTTCAGGTGACTGTGAAGGACGACGGCTGTGGCATGTCCGAAGAGACTATCAGCAAAATCTTTGACCCCTTTTTTACTACCAGGGCCCATGGAACCGGCTTGGGACTCTCTATTGTCTACAGGCTTCTGGAACCTTACAATGGACGACTGGACGTTCAAAGTCGACAGGGCCAAGGGAGTACCTTCACCCTATACCTCAAGAGGATAGACCCACCGGGCCTTTTATCTTGACACCTCCACGCAAATACGTTAGCTCAATCGCAAATCATTGAAGATTGAAGATTGAAGATTGAAGATTGTCGATTGATTGGGGAAACAAATCGGACACGAAGTGAAGCTTTGCGCTAAATCTTGAATCACAAACCGGTCCCTGATTTGAGCTTGCCATGCCTTGGATGTGTTACATTTGGCATCGGGTATCTGGTATCATCGTACTCTATGTTCGATTCGCGAATAACGAATAACAAATTTCGGCATCCTTCATTCTGTAGTTTACACTTTTTGCCGGAGATCGTGTGCGAGATCGAATCAGGTGCCAGGTGTCAGGTGTCAGGTTTCAGGTTTCAGGTGTCAGGTGTGAATAAATGCAAGAGCCGAACACTGAAACCTGAAACCTGAAACCTGAAACCTGAAACCTGACACCTGAAACATGGGATGGTAAAAAAAGTGTAAACTACTTTACGGCGAAAATGAAAGATGCCCAAATTTCGAATAACGAACGTACCACTATGGACGAAACGAGTGAAGTAATCCGCCAGCGACGTGAGAAGGCAAGGGCGTTGGCTGATCAGGATATTGAGCTTTATCCCAACGACTTCAAGGTGTCACACACGGTTGATGCCGTGAAAAAGTACATTCATCAGCGGGACGGGGCCGTGGACAATACGGCCATGTTTGCCATGGCAGGCCGCATAACGGGACTCAGGTCTTTTGGAAAGGCGACCTTTATTCATTTCAGAGATTATACCGGACAGCTTCAGGCCTACATAAAACGAGACGAGATTGGCAAGGAGGCATATGCCTTATTCAAACGGTTCGATGTTGGCGACTTTATCGGCATTAAAGGAAACGTGTTTCAGACCAGGACGGGTGAGTGGACCCTTTCGGCCAGGGAGATTCGACTCCTTTGCAAGGCTATCAGGCCCCTTCCCGAGAAGTTCCACGGATTGAGGGATCCAGAAAAACGCTACCGTCAAAGGTACCTTGATCTCATCATGAACCCGAATGTTCGGGATATCTTTATCCAGAGGACTCGTATCGTTCAAGCGTTCCGGAATTTTCTCCTGGAGCGAGGTTTTTTAGAGGTGGAGACACCTATAATGCAACCCATACCCGGGGGGGCCGAGGCAACCCCTTTTAAGACCTTCCACGATGCCCTCGGGATGGAGCTTTTTCTACGGATTGCACCAGAGCTTTACCTGAAGCGACTGGTGATAGGTGGATTTGATCGTGTATTTGAAATTAATCGCAGTTTTAGAAACGAAGGGATTTCCACCCAGCACAATCCCGAGTTTACCATGCTGGAGTTCTATCAAGCTTACGCGACCCACGAACACCTCATGTCCCTGACCGAGGAGATGTTTGGATTCGTGACGCAGCAGGTTTTGGGAGAGAGGCACTTCACGTATCAGGGGAACACGATTGATATGACCGGGCCATGGCGTCGCTTAACGCTGAAAGATGCTTTGAGCGAACTGGGCGGCATTGAACCTTCTATGTTGGATGATAGAGAGCGTTTGCTCGATTTTGCGAGATCAGAAGGAATTGAGATTAGAAAAACAAGGCGAGTTGGCAAGATCCTGATGAAATTATTTGATGTCTTGGTAGAACCGAAGCTCATTGAGCCGACGTTTGTTGTAGGCTATCCTGTGGAGATCTCACCGCTTGCCAGGAGGAGCAGTTCAGACTCTAACATGACGGAGCGATTTGAGCTCTTTATTGGAGGGCGGGAGATTGCCAACGGGTTTTCGGAATTGAATGATCCGGTCGACCAAAAAAAGCGCTTCATGGATCAAGTTGCGGACCGAGAGTCCGGTGAC